>DATNPC010000224.1:0-2250 GCA_036703375.1 Allocoleopsis sp. | reverse complement strand
GATCGCTGAAGCGGTTGCTCGACAATTTCCACGCGCAGGGCGGGTGCTTTGACGTGTGGATTTCGGCGTGCATCTCATTCTAATTTCGCCCCCCCAACCCCCCAATTTCGGGGGGAGAAACATTCAAAGTCCCCCAGAATTGGGGGATTTAGGTTGTGGTGCTGTCCAGATTCCTTTCTGGAACTCAGGTAAGTAGAGGTATGGGAAATCACAATTTTATCTCCCTGCTACCTGGAAGGATCGAAATGCCAACAAAAGCTAAAGCCAAAGCTAAAGATTCAGACGTTAATCAAGCCCAAGCTAAAACTCGTCTACTGCTTGCTTTATGGGATCTGGGCGCTACCCCTAAAGTAACGAAAAGCCAACTAACAAAACGACTTGTACGAAAGGGTCAGACAGTAGCAGCTTATCAAGAAATCTTTGAGGAATTAGAACAGGAAGAAGCGATCGCGATCGCCAAAAACAAAATTTCCCTCACCTCTAAAGGTAAGGGTATGTTGGGCAAGATGCTCAAAAGCGGTGAACTGAATTTTGGGGGAACGATTGTCGGAACTTGGGCAGCTAATGCTCTGCTGAGATGGATTACACAAATGGATAGCGCTGTCATTACCCCTGCTACACCAGGGAAAACTGGGGAAAAGGCGATCGCGTCCTACGACGAGTTTAAGCCAGTGGCGTTGGAAGTCTACGACAGGCTGAACCGTGACTACAACTTGGATGACTTAGTACCAATTTATCGAATTCGTCGGGAAATTGGCGATCAGGTCACTCGCTCTCAGTTCAAAGAGTGGCTGATGGAGATGCAAGCCAATGACATTTTGCAGCTGATAGGCGGAGAGATGCCAGATATCACTCAAGACAAACGCGAAGACTCAATCACCATCCCAGGAGGTGGATTGCGCTACTACGCTAAGCGATTGAATTTCTAAGATTGCCGTGAATTCTGCTGTAGTTCGTTACTTCACACCGCTCACTATGGAAAGTTCTCCTGTTTCTCCAATTGAAGCCCTCAACGCCGCCATCCAAAGCCACAACCCATTTAGCAACGCAGGGATTGTCAAGGAGCAGGATGTCTGGGGGAAGGGATTTCCCGACGTGCCCACCCTAAATGCCCACGCTTCTGATACAGTTTTTCAGGCAATTGAGCAGGTTCGGACGAGTCAATCTAGTCAAGATAAAGTGACTTCAATTGCCATAACTGCTGAACCGGGAGTGGGTAAAAGTCACATCATCAGTCGCATACGTCATCGGCTGGAACGTGAGGGCGGTGCTTTATTCGTTTACGCAAGTCTTGATAATTACAAGGACTTAAACCTAATTAACTACAAGCTCCAGCAGACGTTATCAGAAAGCCTAGCTCACACTGGTAGTCAGGGAGTCATGCAGTGGCAGGAAGTGGCGACAGCAATGGCAAATGAAGGCTTTAAAGCCATCAATTCTAATGCTCAGAGCCTTTCTCCGGAAGAACTAGTTAGCCGATTTGACAAAGTATATGCTAATTGGCTGGCTAAAAACAGAAATTTAATGAACACCCTGACAAAGCATGTTCTCAGAACTAAACCGAATGCAGACCCTTATATTGTACGAGCTATTTTGTGGACGCTATCAGAAACTCAGGCTCCTTTTGCAATCAAATGGTTATCAGGCGATGAGCTAGCTCAATCTAACGCTGAGGTTTTGGAATTACCTAATCCTAACAAAACAAGTAGAGAAAAAGAAAACGACGCCCTTAAGACTATCCAGCAAATCTTGAATTTGGTTAGTTACTATAACCCCGTCATCATTTGTTTTGACGAAATAGATGTACTTAATGACTCTACTGACGATGGTTTTCCAACAGCATTAGTCATTGCTGATTTGGTTAAGCGTCTGTATGATACACTCCATCAATCAGAACTAGGTAAAGGGGTAGTATTCCTCACGGTAATGCTACCTATTACATGGTCACAAAAGGTTAATGAAATGCCTGGAGGTACACCAGTGCGAATTTCAACCTATACCAAAGGAAAACCCATTAATTTAAACTACCTAAATGGGGATTCTATGCTAGAGTTAGTCACTCTATGGCTAAAAGAGTTTTATCAGGCAAGAAATCTAACTCCTCCTCATCCAGTCTACCCGTTTAAAGAAACACAACTTCGAGAATTTGGCAAACGAAGGCTAACGGTACGACAAGCGTTGAGATTGTGTGCAGAAAACTTTAAAGTTGATATACCACAACTCCCAAAACAGGCAGTTAAGCGATTTGAG
>DATNPC010000223.1:0-7461 GCA_036703375.1 Allocoleopsis sp. | reverse complement strand
GAAGTCGTAATAGAAACCATTCTCAATCCAGGGACCAATAGTCACTTGTGCCTCCGGAAAGAGCTTCTGCACTGCCATGGCCATGACATGGGACGTGGTGTGGCGAATCTTCTTCAATGGCTCGGATTCACTCGTGCGGGGCAGATAAATTTTTTCAGACTGCTCTGGAGCTTCTAGATTGGACATTGGTGACTGTCGGATTGCATGGATTTTATTCCAGGGAAAACTGGGTTAGTGTTCCCTGCCTCTATGATACAGAGCTAGTTTACCGATGACGGCTCGCCGCAGATTAAGCCGTGCGTCAAGTCATATTAAGAAATGTAACCAAGGTTAATATAAGATTTAGATAAAGAATCTCATTTAAATTCATGCCGCAACCCCAGCCATCTGAACAAGAATTACTCAAGACGATATTGCAACCCCTATTACAAGACTTTCAATATTGGTTTTCGCGATCGCGCTCTTTATTAGAAACTGAAGACATCCCCTTTTTAAGCGACCAGCAGCAAGCCGACCTACTAACGCGAGTGAAACAAGCCCAGCAGGAGGTTAGTACGGCTCAGATGCTCTTTGACGCGACGGATGGTCAGGTGGGCGTTGAAACCTCTACCCTAGTCCCATGGCATCATTTATTAAACGAATGCTGGCAAGTAGGGATGCGGTGGCGCGCTAGTACATCCGTCGCATCTAATTTAGAAGCCTCAGATGAAAGCTTAGGTTCCCAGTCTCAGGATTGAGGTAGCCGTTAACTGACGAGTGGTAAGCTCTCTCCAGTTACCCATAAAAAGCTACTTCTTATCGATTATCTAGACTAAGAAATTTACAGGTAAAATATTCTATCTGGAGGAAAAAGCGATGTTACAACTACTTTATCTTATTGCCTTTACTGCGTTGGCGTTTTTGGCGATCGGGAATTTAATTCGCAGCTTGTTAACCTTGAGTCGGGATTCTCAACGTCGTTATGCACCGGCTGGAAGATCGCAGGCCGAATGGGGTCGCTCGCCAGTTTCAGCTTCATATGCTCGAACCCTACCACACCCAGAATTGTTGGATGAGCGCGGCAATCCAATCAATGAGCCCTTGTTGGTCATGCGTTCGATGACTGTTGAAGACGCTCGCGAAAAGTTAGACGCTATCTATAATTCCTCTCCTAGCAACAACACGGGAACGCAAGAAGAGATCTAGTCGATAGACGGATAAAATCTGCATGATTGTTTTTAAGGAAGTTTGGAAGATTAACGCTCCAAACTTCCAATTATTTTAAGATTTATTGGTAGCGAAGTTAGCGTCTGCGATAGCGATTGCGGATTTCGTTGCGAATGCTCCAGCGTAAGTTATTTAAGTTTTCCCACAACGCTTTAAGAACTAATAAGGCAAAGGTTAAGCCCGCAATGCTAATCGCTGCGGCCTTAATCGTCGGACGCGGCGCACCAGCGACAAAAAAAATGAGACCAAATGCTCCGCTAACTAGAGCAGCAACGAATGCCGCTTTGAACGCTTCTACAAGGACAATGCCAAGGGCAAACAATACGGATTGGCACCCCGCACCCACGACACCCAGTGCTTTGCCAAGCTCTTCTCCATAACTCCAGAGCAACCAACTTGTAAATGCGATCGCTCCCAAGATCAGAATGACATTAACAACCCACATTAAGTTTCTCCAGTGACCTGTCCTAAGTTAACAGTCGCTGACTCAGTTTTGGAGCAAGAGCAACAATATTCATTACCATTGTGTCTTGCGAGCAAAGCGATCGGCTTAGAACCGCTAGCCTCAAAGGTGGCGCTTTCTCCTCAATAAGGTAATAAACCACACCGAGTATAGGTTTTCGCTGACAAAAGGTGCCAGCTTTCAGCCAACATCGTTGCAATCCGAGAAATCTAGCCACAAGCTGATGTCTCGCTAGGAGCATGGTCGATAAGCTCAACAGTACGCTCCTGTTTGCTAAGGGGAATAAGCCTAACGACAGGCTTCGCTCATGCGTACTCCAATGAAAGACCATTGTGGATATCTACATTCTTAACTTACTTGTTGTTGGTTTCCTCTTACTCTTTGTTACCTTAGGCTCGGGTTGGATATCGCGTTTACCCCTTTCTGATGCCCTCATTTACTTAATTGTTGGTATTATCCTTGGACCATTAGGAGTACACCTGATTCAACAGCGACCTACAGCCGAGTTCATGGAGCGTGTCACTGAGTTGGTTGTGATTGTCTCTTTATTTGGCTGCGGGCTAAGAATTAATCGCCCTGTAAATTGGTGGGCTTGGAATACAACAGTTCGGCTGATTGGTTTTTTGATGCCGATTTCAATCTTTGCCGTTGCTGCCGTAGGCCATTGGATTTTAGGTCTAGGCTGGGGAGCAGCAATTCTATTAGGAGCAATTCTCGCACCGACTGACCCAGTATTAGCCTCCGAAGTTCAACTTGCTGATATGGAAGATAAGGACGAGTTGCGATTTGGCTTGACTTCTGAAGGAGGCTTAAATGATGCACTCGCATTTCCCTTTGTTTATTTCGGAATTCACTGGCTAGACGATAACAACTGGCAAAACTGGTTTAAACAATGGGTGGCGATTGACCTAATCTGGGCAATTGCCGCAGGAGTTGTGATGGGAATTGTAGTGGCGAGGGGGGTTGTCTGGATTGACCAGTACCTTCAGCAATTTCGACAGGTCGATGAAGTGAGGGAGGATTTTGTTGCCCTTAGTACAATTTTGCTGACTTATTCTCTCACTGAAGTGGTAAATGGCTATGGCTTTCTCGCTGTTTTTGTAGCGGGACTCGCCTTCAAACATGGTTACTACAAAGAGAAGCAACTCTCTCAGCTTGAGTTCACCGAGCAAATGGAAAAACTGCTGGAAGTGGGGGCAATTCTGCTATTAGGTGTTTTTCTGCGAGTTGAGCCGATTCTACATTATGGAAAAGAAGCACTCTTGATGGCGGGATTATTAATCTTATTAATCCGTCCAATCGGAGTTTGGCTCAGTACAATGGGTGGTCAATTTCATCCAGTAAAACGTTGGCTAATGGGCTGGTTTGGGGTTCGAGGAGTCGGCTCTTTGTATTATTTATTCTATGCTTTTGGAGAGGGATTGCAAGGAGAACTAGCTGAGCAAATTGCCTGGATTACCTACATTACAGTCATCATTTCTATCATTGTGCATGGAATTAGTTCTACCCCGTTAATGAACTGGTATGAAAAACATGTAAAACGTCGTAGAAAAGAGATTAGCAAAGCGATCGGTCTGGATGAACATTGAAAGTGGTAACTAGGCGGGTCAGTAGTTAAACTAAATTAATGACTTTGGGCTTGATGCCGGAACACTCCAGCTTGAGGTGAGGCACGATTAGTCAGTTCTAGAGGATTTATCAATGTGGTGGTTGAGTACAAGAGTCATTCGCCGTGCTGGTCAACCTGAATGGGCAGATTATATTAATTTCCTGGGTCTGCCCCACTTAGGCGAAGTTCGCAGCATCGATTCATGGTGTAATCCTCACGCCGAAGGGTCAGGCAACTATGCATTGTCATCCTTGGAACAGGTGAAGGAGGTACTCGATTTGTTGCCACGTCCTATCCCTGCGATGCAATACTATCTACTGTTCGCAGATGCTTTAGAGGTATCGATGCCACAACATCATCCTCAATTGAAGCTGCTGGGACACGATTTATCAGATGAAACATGGACTTCATCGTTGCTTAACTGCGGTCGTTGGGATGGAATACTCGCTCCCATTGCCCAAAAAGTGAATCAGTACGGGTTATTGAACCTAGAAGATGCCAAGATGGCTCAGTCTCTTCTTCCAGACGCTTGGTGTCAGACCGATCATGCCCTCGTTACGATCTGGGCTTTATTTGAAATGATATTACCATGATATCGATCGCCAAAACCTCATGCCTACCCAGTAGCCTCACGCCCAAGCGATCGCGTCAAGCGCATCGGCTTATTTTGATTGGCAATGGGTTGTAATTGGAGACTCCTGAAGTCTACTGGAAGTCCCCATACCAGCGCTCAGGTATAATCACCTTGTCGATTGAAAAGTATCCGCTTTAACATGGCTCGATTAAAAATAATTAATAATTTTGATAGCAGTTTTGTGCTCGATCCCGAAGCGAGAGATAACTTACTTGAGTGGTTGACGAGTGACAGCTTTCGCAATCAAGTAGCCGGACAAGCCCAAAGCCAGAACGTTGAGTTTACACAATTGCTTTTTCAGCCAGTTCCTTACTCCACCGCAACGCCGAAAGGAATGCCCCCGGAGTTCGAGCAGTACCACGCATCGGACGATTATGTCATCATCAACGTACCGCCGAACTTCATGTTTAAAGCCAAAATTTTTCAACCCAGTCGCCTTTGCGCGATTTATCGAAAAGTTTAATAAAAATTTCTAAGCTTGCCCATGACTGCTGACACGCAAATTCCTTCACTTCAAGAGCTAGACTATCTTCCATATCTGGACGATACAGGCAACTTACCGGAAGACTTACAGGGGAAAATCGGCATCTATGCGATTTTCGATCGCGATCGAACGCTGCAACTGGTTAACTACTCTCGCGACATTTATCTGAGCCTCAAACAACATTTAGTCCGTCAGCCAAAGTCTTGCTATTGGCTAAAAGTCCAAACGATCGCTAAACCCAATCGGACTCAGTTAGAAGCGATTCGGAAAGCTTGGATCGAGGAAAATGGTGCAATACCTCCAGGCAATGGTTCGGATGAAATCGCTTGGAATCAGCCGATCGATGCAAAACAGACGATGACGGAGGACGAGCAGTCAACCTACGAGAAAAGCGATGGATTGGCACAAATTAAGCTGCTAAAACAAGTTGCCCGACGAGTTGAAGCCCAAATTTTAGAAGAACTCCAAGCCCGTGGCGTGCAAACCGAAATTCGTTTCAATCCAAAGCTGAAGGAAGAGGGGTTACTCGATCTCAAGTAATCGATAGCAGTGAGCAGTGAACAGTGAGCAGTGAACAGTTACACCGCCTGAAACATACCACTTATGGCAGTGGGGGATTTTACCCGATGTAGTTCGGTACATAACTGGCCACTGATAACTGTTCACTGTTAAAAGCGATCGCAAATCAGAAACGATAGCGCCTACCACTCCCGGAGAGTGTCAAAGCGTTCCAGTAGGAGTACAATGCAGGCAACAACTGGGTGTTGGTTGGCATCCATTTTTTTTACAGTTTTTTGCAGAATCGCTCATGACGCCGACGCTGTTAAACAATCGCTATCGCGTACTCCAAACGCTAGGTTCTGGCGGATTCGGTAATACCTTTCTGGCCGAAGATACCTATATGCCGTCGGGACGACGGTGTGTCATTAAGCAGCTTAAGCCCGTAACGCACGATCCCAAAGCCTATGAGACGGTAAAAGAGCGATTTCAACGGGAGGCCGCAGTTCTCGAAGAATTGGGGGAAGGCAGCAACCAAATTCCTAAATTATTTGCTTACTTCTCGGAAGCCGGTCAATTTTACCTGGTTCAGGAATATATTGAAGGCGATACTCTAACCAAGAGAGTGGAACAGGGTGGTGCGTTGAGCGAACGCGAAGTCAAGGATATTCTCGTCAGCCTGTTGCCTGTTTTGGAGTACGTCCATAGCCGTCGCATCGTTCACCGAGATATCAAGCCGGATAACATCATTTTGCGGAAACGAGATGGATTGCCGGTGCTGATTGATTTTGGTGCTGTCAAAGAAGCGATGAACACTGTAGTGAATGTGCCAGCTCAGGCGGCTCCTTCGATGGTGATTGGAACCCCTGGATTTATGCCAGCTGAACAAGCCAGGGGACGCCCGACATTTGCCAGCGATTTGTACAGTTTGGGGCTAACGGCAGTGTTTTTGCTCACGGGCAAAATGCCTCAAGAGTTTCAAACGGACGATCGCACCGGGGAAATTTTGTGGCGTCAGCAGGCTCGGACTATCCATTCTGAACTCGCAACAGTCATCGATCGCGCTATACGCTTCACCCCAGGCGATCGGTTTGCTTCGGCTCAAGAAATGCTCAATGCCTTACAATCGGCTGGTTCAGTGTCCGAGATGGATACGGTGGCTGTTGCCCCCGGCGGTTTAGCGCAACCTCCCAACCGTTCAACGCCACCTGTGACAAACCCTCCTCCGACAGTTCGTGGTAGTGCGAGTCCTGTCATCCAACAAACCGATCGCAAACCGCTCGTTATTGCGTCTGTAGTCGCCGGAATCTCGATTGTGGGCGCTATTGCGATCGCGATGGGCTTGCGATCGGGCGATCGCACGAGTCCCGTCTCCTCATCCAGAGTAACCGAACCGACGACCCAGCAGACTATACCGGAAGAAACCCCCGACTCAACGCCGACGCGATCGCGTTCTACTGATTCTGAACCGATACAAAAGCCACTGCCCTCTGCAACACCGACGAGATCGCGATCTGCTGATTCCGAACCGACAACAGAACAACCGACGCGATCGCAATTTCCCTCTCAGATACCTTCGCCTTCAAGTTCGCCGCTTCCCAATTCCCAGCCTAACTCGACCTCCTCAACATCGCGATCGCAACCGGAAGCACCAGCGACACCAGAAGCATCACCTCAATCCATCCCACCCCAAGCGGTTCCCATCCCTTCATCCTCACCCCAAGCTAAAAACAACAATCCCAATCCTCCTCAATCAGGGAACGTTCCTGCATTTGCTCCAGGCGCTCAAGAAAGTTACGTTAAACAGGAATTGGGTAAACCAACAAAAACATCAAAAGGTGTATGGCCCAACACTCGCGCCGTACTATATGAGAATTATCTCCCCGGTCAAGTTGACTTGGGTTATTTATTTGACCGTACTACTGGGCGTTTGCGTCAAACAGAAGCGTCCTTTGCCCCATCTGTCGATCGAGCAACGATATCCAATACCTTAGGGCAGATGCTCAACGACAACGCCTCATCGGATATTCAGCAGGGACTTGATGCCGTGTATCAGCGCCAATCCCGGCGCTATAAATTCAGAAGCGGTCCAAATTTGAAAGGTGTGATCGAACGCGATAACGAAGACCGTATTTATGTGGGTGTCTGGGAGGCAGACTTACATTAAGTCACCTTGAAGTAACGATACTACGATCGAACAATCAAGGTCGGTAGGGATTGAAGGATGTTATTAGAACTCAAGCGAATCACAGTACCACCAGGACAACGAGTGCTGCTTTCTGACGTAAGCTGGCAGGAATTTGAAGCCATTCTAGAGGATTTAGGCGAGCATCGTGCCTCCAGAATCGCGTATGACAATGGAACCCTGGAAATTATGACCCCCCTGCCCAAACATGAAATTAATAAAGAGCTTGTTAGCGATTTAGTCAACTCAGATCTTGCACCTGGAAACATGGATGTAAAAACCATAACTACGTGCAAGCGGAATCAGATGTTCGATGTTGAGTAAAAGAAGAGACACAAGGAGTTGTGGGAAGATAAATTCGCGTGCGATTTGTGCAGCTTTA
>DATNPC010000222.1:0-10098 GCA_036703375.1 Allocoleopsis sp. | reverse complement strand
CGATTGCTAGATTAGCTCAAGCACTTGAAGAGCGAGGCTTCTTGAGTGCAGAGGCATTAACAGCCATGCGTGACGAAGTCGATCGTCTAACAGCCAGCACCTTAAAGGAAGCAAGGCAAGCCCCCTATCCCCCTGATAGCCAGTTGCTGGATTGTGTCTATTACTGAGGAACTAAGCCGTTATGGCGATTAAGAGTTACGGAGAAGCAATCTGCGAAGCCTTTGAATATCTTTTAAGTCATTACCCTAACGTTTTTACTATCGGACAGGGCTTGTGGAGCCCTTGGTACGTTGGCAACTCGATGACCGAACTTGAAAAAAAGTTTGGCAAGGAACGCGTCATCGATACCCCCGTATCAGAACTAGCGTGTACTGGTGCAGCTATAGGAGCTTCCCTATGCGGCTACAGACCCATTGTGATTCATCCTCGCGTTGACTTTGCGCTGCTTGCCGTTGACCAGATTGTCAATCAAGCCGCCAAATGGTCGCACATGTTTGCCGGAAAGACCCACGCGCCAGTTACATTTCGCTGCATCATTAATCGGGGTGGCGAACAAGGCGCACAGCATTCCCAATCCCTACATTCCTGGTTCGCTCATATTCCCGGTTTAAGGGTTGTCACGCCCTACAGCCCTCGCGATGCCAGAGACTTACTCATTGCTAGCGTCTTATCCGATGACCCCGTAATGTACATCGACGATCGCTGGCTTTACGACTACACGGAAGATTTACCACCGATTGAAGAATACGATTTAGCAAGCCAACAGGCTCAGCAAATTTTAGTAGGGAAGGATATTACGTTAGTGGGAAGCGGGTACTCCACCCACTTGTGTGTAGAAGCGGCAAAGCAGTTACAGTCTCACAACATTGAGTGCGAAGTCATCGATTTGCGTATCCTCAATCCCCTCAGAATCGATGCAGTTCTAGAGTCTGTGAAAAAAACGGGGCGACTCTGTGTCATTGATGGCGATTGGAGGAACTGCGGCATCGCGGGTGAAGTCATTGCTGGTGTAGTCGAGTCCTGCGCGATCGGCACGTTACAGTCTCAACCTTTGCGTCTCACCTTACCGGATGCTCCAGCGCCGACCAGTAAAGCGTTAGAGAATATCTATTATTTGAAGGTTGAAAATATTTGTGAAAAGGTACAAACTATGTTCAATTAGTGTGTGTGAGTTGAGCGATCGATGAAACGACTGTTTGATGTAGTAGTCTCCCTAGCGGGTCTAATTGTCGCTGCCCCTGTATTGATCCCCGTTTGCATTCTCATCTGGTTACAAGACTTCGCTTCACCGTTCTATATTGCTCCCCGTGTTGGAAAAAACGGAAGAATTTTCAAGATGGTGAAATTGCGTTCAATGGTCATGAACGCTGACAAATCTGGAGTGGATTCTACGGGAGCGAACGATCGACGGATTACACCAATTGGTAAATTCGTGAGGTCATATAAACTTGACGAACTAGCGCAACTCTGGAATGTTTTGAAAGGTGACATGAGCCTTGTCGGTCCTCGCCCTAACGTTCAGCGAGAGGTGAATATCTACACGGATGTCGAACGCCGTCTGCTCAGCGTACAACCGGGCATCACGGATATTTCCTCGATCGTTTTTGCTGATGAGGGTGAAATTCTTAAAGGTAGCCTCGATCCAGATCTTGACTACAATCAGCTAATTCGCCCTTGGAAAAGCAGGCTCGGCTTACTATATGTAGAGAATCGTTCTGTAGCTCTTGACACAAAATTAATTGCTTTGACAATTCTTGCCGTCATCTCTCGGGAAAAAGCACTAGCTGGTGTTCAGAACATTCTCAACGAATTAGGCGCTGACGAGAGAATGAAACGAGTAGCAAAACGGCAAGAAAATCTGACTCCCTTCCCACCGCCTGGAGCTGAAACAATTGTTATGGCTCGATAAGATTTGGAAACTCTATTGCTATTGAGTTCAAAAAGATTTCATTGAGCCAAGGCTTTACAAGACATTCTTCGCGTACAAGCGTCAATAGTAGTGGTTAGTAAGGCGATCGACTTGCAGGGGAGTTGATAACCATAGCAAGAATTGATTCTACTAACCGCTAACTATTGATAGAACTCTACAGCACATCAGCAAAACCCGATCGCAATCGCTGGTAGCATCCAAATCCAACCCAAAACACAACCAGCGCGATCGCGGAAGCTACCCCCCATTCTCCCCAATGCTGCACTTTTCCGACGAGTACCAAATCTCGATACACTTCTGCGATCGCGGCTAGCGGATTTAACCAAAACACTAAATCTCGCCATTGTTCTGGAATCACTGAAGCCGGATAGACAATGGGTGTCAAGTAAAATAAGAGATTCAACAGTACCGTCAGCGTCTGAGGAATATCCCGCAAAAATACCGTAAACCCTGCTGCTAAATACCCTAAGCCGAAGGTTAACAATAACTGTGGTAGCCAAACCAACGGCAGAAGCGCTAACGTGCTGTGTAATGTTTGAGAGGATATGGCGACTAACACGATTAGCGCCATCAAGCCAAAAGCACTCTCAATAAAGGCTGATAAAATCGGTACTAGTGGCAGTAAAGCCAGTGGAAACACAACCTTTTTCACCAAATTCGGTTGTCCCAATACCGAACTAGCCGATTGAGTTAGCCCACTTGTAAACGCAAGCCAAGGCAGTAAACCTGCAAACAGCCACAACCCAAACATGGCGTCATTGGCAGGTAAACCTTTGAGGCTTAATTTCACATTTAACACGATCGAGAATACATAGGTGTAAATCAGTAACTGCGACAGCTGATTCACCAACGGCCATAAATTCCCCAGAATTGAACCCTTATAGCGTGCCTCCAAGTCTCGCCTGACCAGCGTTCTGAGCAAGTCATAATTCGCCAACCATTGCGGGTTCAGAGGTAACCGATGCCTGACTCTGCCAACTTTACGGACAACTAGTTTGATTTCTTTGAGTAACACTCGCATCCTCGTTCACGATCCACCACACCGAATTCCCTTTTCCTTTTTGGAAGCTGGATGTAGCCTCAGAGTTCCCTTAGTCTGACTGGCTAGCCTAACCCAGGGAACGCACCAATTTCATCCAATGCTATTTAAGTTTAAGAGTCTACAAGAAATTCATGGCAAAGCCAGACATCTCCGGTGAGTTCTTGGATGATTTTGAAATATGGGATAGTCTTGAACGTCTTGAGAGCCACTGATTCCGCTAAACTGTGGAATGGTTCATCGTATTGGAAACAGTAATGGAGATCGGGCAAAAAGTAAAAGTCTACCGCCTCAGAGACAGGGTATCTCCCGCTATTGTCAGTAAACTGGGGAAAGTCGGTACCATCAAAGACTTCAAAGTGACTGATGGTAGCGGTGTTGGCGTTGTCGTGCAGTTTGACGACAATTCCAGTACTTGGTTCTTTGAAGACGAACTCAAACCCGTAGACAATTAGCAATGGCCCTAATACTCACCTTTTTGGGCAAAGGCGGCACCGGTCGCACTACGATCGCGATCGCTGCTGCTAAAAAATTATCGAGCCTCGGTCAACGAGTGCTACTCGTAGGACAAGACCCCGGTCCTGCCTTCGGACTTTTACTGGGGGCAACCCCAAGTGCCGACCATCAGGAAATCGCGCCTAACCTTCAAGTCGTCCAGCTACAAGCAACTCGGCTGCTAGAACACGGCTGGGAAGAGGTCAAAAATCTGGAAGCGCAATACTTGCGATCGCCTACCCTGAAAAATGTCTATGGTTCAGAACTGGGCATTTTGCCGGGAATGGATAGTGCCCTAGCGTTGAACGCCCTGCGGGAATATGACAATAGCGGTCACTACGACGTAATTATCTACGACGGCAGTGGCGACCAAGCGACCCTGCGAATGCTAGGAATGCCAGAGATTTTTAGCTGGTACATCCGTCGCTTCCGGAAAGTGGTTGAAGATTCGGACGTTTGGAAATCCATTTCGCCGTTTATTCAACCCGTCACCAGTGCCGTCCTCAACGTGTCGTGGACTGGGGAAACTTTTGCCCAAGAACCCACCAAGCAAGCTAACACGTTGCTCGAACAGGGCAAAGCCGCGATCGCAGATCCAACCCGTGTTGCCTCATACGTAGTGACCAGTGGTGACTTGGCAGCCCTGGCGACTGCTAAATACCTCTGGGGCAGCGCCCAACAAGTCGGGCTTACTGTCGGCGGCATTCTCCTGAACCAAACGCCTGTCACTGAACCCTTAGCGGCTGAATTTGAGCCTCTGGAAGTCAGCGCCCTCCCTAGCCTGTCATCGGTTGATGATTGGCAACCGTTAATCGACGCCCTACCCGACTTTAAGAAAGCATCCCAAGCCCCCAGGCCGATTACGATTGACATTCCTGGTCGTCAGGTACGCTTGTTTCTGCCCGGTTTTGACAAAAAGCAGGTGAAACTCACCCAGTCTGGACCCGAAATCACGGTTGAAGCTGGCGACCAACGGCGGAATATCCTATTACCCCCGCAACTGGCCGGCCAATCGGTCAAGGGCGCAAAGTTCCAAAATAGTTATCTAACGCTTTCTTTGTAACTGTAGGATTGGTCTCTAGTAGGGCAGGCGATCGGAATTGCCCGTAACACCTAGCAAAAGGTAGACTGACTGGGCTTATCGCTCCCTCAAATCCCCTATTCGCTAAACTCCAATCGCCATGTCTAACTCTCCTTCCTCCCTCCCTGACTCAGCCGAACGCAGTGCCAAAACTCGGCAACTGCTGGGTATGAAAGGTGCAGCCCCTGGTGAAACCTCGATTTGGAAAATTCGCCTCCAGTTGATGAAGCCGATTACCTGGATTCCCCTGATTTGGGGAGTCGTCTGTGGTGCGGCGTCTTCTGGCGGGTACAACTGGACGCTGGAAGATATCCTGAAAGCTGCAACCTGTATGTTGCTGTCCGGTCCCCTGATGGCGGGTTATACCCAAACCCTCAATGATTTCTACGATCGCGAAATCGACGCGATTAACGAACCGTATCGCCCCATACCGTCTGGTGCCATCTCAATTCCCCAGGTAGTTACCCAGATTTTAGTGCTACTGCTAGGTGGTCTCGGCATTGCCTATATCTTAGACCTGTGGGCCGGTCATGACGTTCCGACCCTCACGTATTTAACCTTAGGTGGTGCCTTTGTCGCTTACATCTACTCTGCCCCACCGCTAAAGTTGAAAAAGAACGGCTGGCTGGGGAATTACGCCCTGGGGGCTAGCTACATCGCCTTGCCTTGGTGGGCAGGTCATGCGCTGTTTGGCCAACTGAACTGGACGATTGTGATTCTCACCCTGTTCTACAGTTTGGCGGGACTGGGAATTGCTGTCGTGAATGACTTCAAAAGTGTAGAAGGCGATCGCCAACTCGGTCTAAAATCATTACCCGTAATGTTTGGCGTCGGGGCGGCGGCTTGGATTTGCGTCCTGATGATCGATTTGTTTCAAGCGGGAGTTGCGGGTTATTTAATCAGCATCCACCAGAACCTCTACGCGGCCATATTGCTGCTGTTAATTATTCCCCAAATCACTTTCCAGGATATGTACTTCCTGCGCGACCCTTTAAAAAATGACGTGAAGTATCAAGCTAGTGCTCAACCTTTTTTGGTCCTAGGAATGCTGGTCGTGGGTTTAGCGCTAGGTCATGTAGCAGGGTTCTAAGATGTTGGGTGCGCTCTACGAAAGTGGAACGTCCTCAATCCTGAGACAATCATCTATATCGAAAAAGCGATCGCATTCATCCTATTGGGTAATGAGCGATCGCTTTTTCAATCGGTGGAGTGCGATCGCTTTTCGAGCCAAATTGTAAAGCTAGCGATCGCAAGAGTATCTGTACAGGAAAGTGTTCCTTTGGGTAGAAGCTAGAACAATCTAGAAAACGTTATTTTTTGAATAGGTATAAAAAGCTATGTCAAAAGCTTTGGTAAGGTGAGGAAAATCGCAATCTTCCTTGCCGAATTTTTGTGAATAAAGACCCTGACAAGCTTGAACATCATAGGTTAACTTGGAAGAATTATTATTTGAGTCGGCACATTTGCCGATCGTTAAGAATTTATTTAAGTAGGTAGGCGCAAATAAGCGAAGGTATGTCAACAAATGTTAAGAGACTAAAATCCTCTTACCTTCTGCCTTCTGCCTTGCCTCAACGGCAACTATTAATACTCACCTACTTATAGAATTCTAATGGCATTAACATTACTTCTAAACTAAATCTGTAAAACTCGCTTCAGCTTAGACGTGAAATTCTTGCCAAGCACGCGATCGTTCGAGCTAGAGAGCAATGCTAAAGTTTTGTGCCAGCGATGAAATCACTATTTACACTATTTAGCAAACAACGGAGCGAACTTCAGACAGAGATCGATAAGGCAACTAGCCCAGAGCAGGTCGTTCAGTTAGTTCAAAACCGACTCGATGGCCTTGAAAAAAGTTATATCGGCGATCTGAACCTGACTCAAGTTCGTCTGGCGTCCTTTTTCCTGGAAACCCTGCGACAGTCGATCGGCACTCTCACAGCAGCGAACGAGACGAAAGTCTCCAAGCTAGAACCTCAGCCAATTAGCGATCGCACAACGCGGTTTCCGTCCAACCGCTTGATTCTGAAAGTCCTACAAGGACTCACAGCCCTAAGCATCATCGGTTCCTTAGTTTCGTTGACTCGAAATGCTCCAGGTGCTTGGATGGCTATCTTGCTCATGCTGGTGCTAGCCGGACTGGAAGTTGTCCTCCAACTTGACCGAGATAAGCAGGAGAACACGTCAGAATCTCCTCAGCTGACACCAGCGTCTCAGATTACCGTACAGATCGATAGCAACGTTCTGCTGAACAACCTTGCTGATGCACTCAGTACGATTGACCATGCCGTCGCCTCGGCTGAAACCGTGAAAAAACCGCTCGATGCGAGTGGGATCGAGGAATTACCAGAACTGTTGAATGTGGTTCAGAGGCTGATGGGTGCATCAGTTTTAGAGAAACCTCAGATGGCGCTGGAGTTGACGAAGCTTCTGCCCCAGATTTTGATGGAGCAAGGAATTCGTCCCCAGATTTACCAACCGGATGAACAACAGAGTCATCGCGAGTATTTTGACTTTGAGCCTAGTATCGACCCTACTGCCAAAGATTACGTCACTATAACTCCTGCTTTGCTCAAAGGCGATCGCTTGTTGCGACGAGGTCGGGTGATTGAACCCACTGAGCAGTGAACAGTGAGCAGTGAACAGTGACCAAGGTAACAGCGCGGGGATTTACACTTAGCAGTTACCCCGCCTGAAACATACCGCTTGTGGCAGCAGGGGATTTCTACCCGAAGTGTTGACTGCTCACTAATAACTAACTGGTCACTGGCCACTGATAACTGGCCACTGTTCACTGCTCACTGGTCACTGAAGATGAACACTTATATTCAAAAAAATATGGAAGTTTTAGAAACAATTGGATTCGATCTAGGTCACGGTGAAACTGCTGTGGCTAGGGCGAGAGTGGAGAGTATCGAACCGCCAGAGATGCTGGAAATTAATAATAAGAAGGTTCAAGTTACGGCAATTGGCTGGCATCCCGATCTCGGCTATCTGGTGGGAGAACAGGCGTTAATCCAAGCTGGCGTGACTCAGCTCCAAATCTCATTTAAGCAAAAACCCAACCACGACCCTAAGTATAGAAAGACGATCGCGAAGTTTCTAGAAACCTACTACCGCCTGTTGAAAGACAGCAAACAAATTGAAGGTGGGGAAACGAGCCAGTTTTTCGTCGGGTGCCCGTCGGGATGGTCAATTAGCGATCGCGAAGAATACCAAACGCTACTCAAAGAATCTGGCATTCCCCTACTCAGCATCGTCCCCGAATCGCGGGCTGCTTTCATGCACGCTAAGGAAGCAGGTAAGCTGGATTATGACAAGCTCAGATCGTCAGTACTAATTGTTGATATTGGCTCTTCGACGACGGATTTTACCTTAGTCAAGAGCTTGCATGAAATACCGATCGATTTTGGGAGTAACACTCTAGGAGGTTCCCTAATTGATAAGGCGATTTTTGTCCGGACTGTTGCCAGCCACGAAGATCAAGCGTTACTCGAAAGAGTATTCGAGGCGTATCCGCATCACCAAGCGCGGTGTGAACTCGCTTGCCGCAAAGCTAAGGAAGACTTCTTTTCTAACGAGCAGTTATACAGCCATTCGCAAACGTATGCACGCGGCTTCGAGTCGATTAACGAACAAATTTACTTTATTCCGCAAGTCAACAAAGCGATCGCGCAGGAGATTTTGAACCAGCCGTTGCCCGAACTGGACGGCAAAAGTTGGATTCAGTCGTTTCGCGATGCCGTGAGCGAGGCGAGAGCAAAGCTCGACCAACAAGGTATTGTACCGAAAGTTGTGCTGATGACGGGCGGTGCCTCTCGCATGCAGTTCACCCGTCAGATTTGCCAGGAGATTTTCCCCGAACCGGAAAGTCAGGTGCGCCCCGATCCGGAACCGGAACGGTGTATTGCACTCGGTCTAGCGCGGGTGGGACGATGGGATTTACGAGCGGCAGCATTTAAACAAGAAGTCAACCAACTGCTCGATTCCCAGACGCTGAAAGAACTGATCGAAAGGCATATTCCAGAACTGATCGAACTGCTGAGCCAGCCACTATCAGATGCTCTAATTGAAAACGCACTCAAGCCAAGCCTGAAAGACTGGCGCAACAACAAAATCCGCACATTAGCCGACTTAGAAAACGTGATGAAGAGTCGAGCCGAGGAGTGGATGAAAAGCGATCGCGTGCGCCAAATCGTTAAAACTCAATCCGTCACTTGGTTTAATAGCAAAATCCAACCGGAATTAGCCGAAGCAACCGACCCGATTTGCCGCAGGTATCAGATACCCAGAAGCAGTTTGAGGTTTGAGGAAGGTATCAATCCTGACGTGGTCAATCCGGAACTAGCGATCGGAGACGCTATCCTGGCAGAGACAGTATCATTTATCGTCAATGTGGTCATTGGTAGCGGTACTGTTGGTAGCATCATCGCTCTCATCCTAACCGGACATTTAACTTGGCCAATCGTACTGATTTACGGTGTCTCGGTACTTGCCGCAGGCGTAGAAATCACTCGCAGCAGGACCCAAGACGCGATTAAGACAAAGCTAGATATTCCGAGTTGGAGTCGTTCTCTACTTTTGAACGACAGCAAGATCGACTCAACCTGCGAACAAATGCATCCTGAGTTGGAAAAGGTTTTTAGACAACAACTGACGGAGAATCAAGAAGCATTTGACGAACTGATTGGGAAAGTTGGGCAAGAGTTGAAAAACGCTCTAAATACGAAGGCACAAGAGGCAGTAATCCTAATTCAGTAGGCAGTTTAACCTTTAACGTATCCCTATTATCATGTAATTTAAGCTATACAGCTCTAACTTATGGCATACAGTGACTTTACAACCTTAACTAAAGTTAGAGAAGCCTTTGGATTAACGATAGAGGAATCTATCGATCTATTTACTAATGCTCCAGAAGTCGTACCCAGTGCTTATCTCCAGACTACTTTAAATGAGAATGTTTTTTTGGCAACGGCAATCAATACAGAAAAGGCGCGTGCAGAGTTAATTATTGCTCCGGTTTTATTAGAGGTTAGGCGAAAGCTTAATTTTCAAATTGGTTTTTTCTCAGGTTCAGAGTTCAATGTCGATTTGCAAGCAGGTTTGAGCGGATATTGCGACTATATTCTGACTGCCTCAAAAGAATCCTATGAAATTCGGACTCCGGTTGTAACCTTGGTAGAGGCAAAGAATGAAAGCATTAAATCTGGCTTAGGACAGTGTATTGCTGAAATGGTTGCAGCGCAATTATTTAATCAGCGAAATGGGGAAGCGATCGCAAGTATCTATGGAGCCGTGACTACGGGAACGGATTGGAAGTTTCTCAAGTTGACTGATAAAACGATCTGGATTGATAAGCGAGACTATTTCATCAATGAAGTGAATCAGATATTGGGGATTTTAAAAATGCCGTTTAAAGCATTTCATCTTATAGAGGAGTGAGGGATTGACTCTATTTGGTGCGTTATGTTGGAGTTAATGCACCCTAGGAGATAAGCGATTGAACTGATTGTTAGGAAGTTGCCGAAAAAATGGGGGAATGAAGATCATGGT
>DATNPC010000221.1:0-10862 GCA_036703375.1 Allocoleopsis sp. | reverse complement strand
TCATTTCAGAATGCAAAAATGGAGGCGTCGAGATGCTGACGGCATCAACCTCTGAGAGGGATAGAATATCTTCGAGGCGATCGCATGCGTGAGGAATATCGTGAGTCGATGCGATCGCTTTTGCCTTATCCAAATCTCGGTGATACACTGCCACTACCTGAGTACGTGGATGAGCTTGAAATCCAGGGATATGAATTTTCTCACCAAAGCCAGTGCCAACTACAGCTACGCCAATTGCCTGCTCTTGGATGGAGGGATTCGGAGAAGACGACATGAAGCTACCTCAAAAACCGAAGGGTAAAAGGGTAATGATAAAGTTCGCCTTTTTTGGCCTTAATTGCTGCAAAGATTATCAAAACCAACTGTAGGATACCAACGATTAGAGAGCAAACACCGCCTACTACGGCTAACACCAGCCCAATCTGCGATAGTAACTGGCTCGAACTGGTGTTGCTCAACCCAACACCGCAGGTTACAGCAATCACAAAGAAAAATACGATAGCAGCGATTACTCCATAAATGGTGAAGGAGATTTGAAAGTTTAAGGATTCCTTTCCGTGAGCATCAATGAAAGGGTGTTGCTCCTTCTTGGTCAACCAGACGATTAGCGGTCCTACAATGTTGAGAAAGGGAATCGGCAGTAGGATGCCGATCGACCCTAAAAGAATTAGAGGTAACCACGCTAAAGCTGAGAGATGACACCACATCGCCCAAGTTCGTGCGACTTGGTCATTATCTTGAGTCATTATTAGTTAAGACGAGGATTTAAACGATCGCGAAATATGAATGATGCAAAACCGATCGGTTCCATAGCTTATTATTCATCTTCGATCGCTAGATTGTCCTTCGCCTCAACAGTCCTTTACCGTTTGACTCGTTCTTCAACCCATTGAATAACCTCGTCCCCCAAGCGAGTATTATTTAAGCGATCGATTTCGCGGATGCCAGTAGGACTGGTGACGTTGACCTCGGTGAGATACCCACCAATAACATCAATCCCAACAAAATATAGACCATCCTCTTGTAGCTTGGGGCCAACAGCATCGCAGATTATCTGGTCTTGAGGGGTAATCTCCGTAGCCGCCACTCTACCTCCAACTGCCATGTTGCCTCGAAACTCGCTACCTGTGGGAATGCGGTTGACCGCACCGATGGCTTTGCCATTGAGGAGGATAATGCGTTTATCTCCATCTTTGGCAGCTGGCAGGTAAGTTTGAACCATTACTGGTTCGCGACCTTGTTTAGTGCTAACTTCAATCAGGGAGTTGAAGTTGCGATCGCTCGGTTCCAGAAATAAAATTCCCTCCCCCGCTTTACCCCCCAAGGGCTTGAGAACAGCTGCCCCTTTTTCCTCCAGAAATTTCCGAATCACCGATTTTTCCTGAGAGACGATGGTTTCTGGAATGACATCTTGAAATTGGAGAGCGTACATCTTCTCATTAGCCGTTCGTATCCCTTTTGGGGAGTTCACCACTAGCGTTTTATTGGGGTTGATGTAGTCCAGAATGTAAGTCGCATACAAGTACGGAACCGTCACTGGAGGGTCAGTTCGCATAAAGACTGCGTCCATATCCTCCAGCGATCGCAAAATAGCATTAGAGATGCTGTACCACGATTCGCTGACCGCCCAGCGTCCTTCTACTAATTGTGCTGGCGTTAGGTTTACCTCGGCTAAGAGAGCCCACGCCTGACTATTAACAACACTCAACTCTTGGGCTTGAGTTACCCAAACCTCGTGTCCCCGAGCAACAGCAGATTCCATCAGAGCCACGCTGGTATCGTGACCGGGATCGAGCGTTGAGATCGGGTCTATGATGAACGCAAATTTCACGTTGGAAATCCCTTAAATTCTTGGATGAAGGCGTAGTACGTTCTCTACATTAAATCGCTAAAGGCACGTATTATTCCAAGACCAGTTGATTCTCCAGATGGCTTGAGTCGTCACATGACCGCGATTGTTGGCAGGTGTTGAGATGTTCAACTGCTCTAGCGATACTTCACTGGAGTAACGGGTCTAACTTACCGCGAGCATCCAGCGCATGCAAATCGTCACAACCTCCAATATGTTGGTCATTGATAAAAATCTGTGGCAAAGAGCGACGACCGTTTGCCCGTTGAGCCATGTTTGCTCGTGCGACCTCATCGCCATCAATGCAGTACTCGGTGAAATTAACGCCTTTTTTCTGTAACAATGCCTTCGCACGAATACAAAAAGGGCATTGGCTCCAAGTGTAAATTTCTACGTTTGGGTGCATGGGTTCCTCAAATGTTAAGCAATATTTCTTAAATTTTAGCTCGATGGCGATCGCAGAAAATCAAGCAGGTATTGCTTGGTAGCTCAATCGACTTGTAGTAAGGTGTAGTCATTCATAGCTTGAGTGAGTGGCTAAAACCGGATTCAGCTTTTACCCTACGGTGGTGTTTCTATCAGCTCACTAGGTACAAAGCAGCAGGATATGTCGGGAAGCGACGACAAACTCCTCATGCAAAGTGATCGAAATCACATTTTTTTGTTGCATGAGAGGCAGGACATCACTGCCTCCAACTGTTAACCTTTGTTGTAAAGGAATAAATATACAAGGAGTCCAGCTTCACGAGCTGTATCTTCCCGATCGAGGATGTTCTTGAGTGCGTGTCAAGTTGTAATTCCGAAAGCTATATCGTCAAGAGCTGTGTTGTGCAACTACCGCTCGATCGGTCTTGATGAGGAACACTTAAGATGCAGGACGTTGGTGTAACTTCAGGACAATGATTTCTCTTTGCCCATCACGCTCGATTTTCGTTTAAAGTAGATGCCAACGCTAAGTCGAAAGACTGTTGTCGCCCGCATAACATCCCGCGCTAAGACAGTGTGGGATTGAGCGTAGAAATAGAACCACAAGATAGACGCTCCGGTCAACGCTAATTAATCTAGAAAAACTTACTAATAGACTGCCTGAAGAAGCCTGCAAGGAAAAACTATGTCTAGCACGCACAACTTGTTCACAATTCAGTTTTGGGGCGTCAGAGGGAGTATCGCCTGTCCCGGACCAGAGACTGTTCGGTATGGAGGCAACACACCTTGCGTGGAAATGCGAATTGGTAGCGAGCGTCTGATTTTTGATGGCGGTACTGGTTTGCGAGTCTTAGGGCAGTCACTCCTGTCACAGATGCCAGTGGAAGCTCATATGTTTTTCACTCACTCCCACTGGGACCATATTCAGGGCGTTCCGTTTTTCGTCCCTGCTTTTATTCCAGGCAATCGCTTGCATATTTATGGCACGCGTGCGCCCAACGGTGCGACGATTAAGCAGCGCCTGACTGACCAGATGCTGCACCCAAATTTTCCCGTTCCCTTCCAGGTGATGAAAGCGGATTTTCAGTTTAACGATCTCGATATTGGGGAAACAGTCAAGATTGGGGATATTGTGGTTGAAAATGCACAGCTAAACCACCCCGGCGAAGCTGTAGGCTACCGCGTTAATTGGCGAGGTTATTCTGCTGCTTACATTACTGATACGGAACATTTAGAAGAAGGGTTGGATGACAACGTCCTACAGCTAGCCCATAATGCGGATGTGGTGATTTACGATGCCACCTATACAGACGAAGAATACCACTCTCAGGTATCCAGCAAGAGGGGCTGGGGACATTCAACGTGGCAAGTCGCGGTTCAAGTTGCCAAGGCCGCTAAAGCTAAGAGACTAGTGATTTTCCACCACGACCCGCTACATAATGATGATTTCCTCGATCGTGTTGGCGAGCAAGCAGCCGAGCATTTCCCCAATACCTTTATGGCGCGTGAAGGTCAGACTATTCAGTTAGTAGAGTCTTCTGCACCCAGTTTGGCGACTGCTGGAGAGGTAAAGGTTTCTGTGTAATGGCTGTGGATAGAGGAATGATTCTGGAAAGTCTGGCACACCTTTTTTTGTGAATTTCTACTGGGGCTTTGCCTAATCCTCACGGAACACGAAGACAGACATTTCTGATGCAATATCTGTTACAGCTTTGGCTGGCTTTAGTATTATTCCCTAATAAAGAGATTTCATCCAATTATTGTGCGCGGCAAGTGCGTGAGTCTGACTTTAAATTAGTAAATTAGTAGTTCGCACTTTTCAAGGCTTGAAAGTTTTGAAATAGGACAACGGTAAACGTAGTTTCTCCAGATTGACTGCGTACTCGAATCTCCCCATCTAAAAGCTTGACTAATTTTTTGACTAAGGCAAGTCCCAAACCCGTACCACTGTAATTCCAACGATTGGGTTGAGTAATTCGATAGAAGGGTTGGAAAATCCGGCTGAACTCCTCAGATGGGATAGTTATACCTGTATTTGTTACTGAAATCGCTACGTTTTCGTCCCGAACTTCAGCACTAACAGCAACCCAGCTATCCGGAGGAGAGAATTTACAGGCGTTGGTGAGTAGTTCGCTCAAAAGCTGTTCTAAGCTAGGTTCGTGAGAAACGATAGTGCTCAAGTCAGGGGAAACCTGACAACTTAGCAGTTGTCTTTGACGTACCGCTCGCTCCGAAAAGCGATTGACTAGATCGGGTAGCCATTGCTGCAAATCAATCGGATTCAAGGGAAATGATTCACCTGGATGTTCCAATCTTTGTTCCAAAGTTTGGAAGTTCAAAAGACTGCTAATTAAGTCAAATTCTCGCTGCCATTCCTCGCGCAAAATTCGGAGGTACTGCTCCATCTTTTCCCATAGAGGCTGTTGACTTTTTGGCGCTGCTGTCTCTTGATCGGAACTTTGTAGAAAGCGGACGAGAGAAGAAAGCATCTCTACCGCCATTTTCATATTCGTTAAGGGAGTACGTAGTTCCTGAGAAATTGAGCTGATAAAGTTATCTTTAATGTGATTTAATAACTCTAAGTCTTCCACATAATTTTGAACGGTTTCATGGGAATGCGCTTTTCCAACCACAGCCGTGCATTGACCGACAACTTGGGAGATTAGTGCGGCTTGCAGCGGAGACCAATGAGGTTTCCCCGTCCTCATGATGCTAATCTCTCCGATCGCATTTTCCTCATCAATCAGGGGACAGCTGAGAATTTCGCTCTTGGTCGTCAGGAGCAGTTTGTAAGGTGTCGGTAACACATCTAAAGGAGGAGATAGCCAGTACTCTCCTCGCAGTAGAGGGTAATAAAAATCGGGAAACCGCTCTATTTCAATCCGACTGCCGAGCGTTGATGGATAGCTATTAGACTCATCCTTGGAGATGTATTCGCAGCTAATTGTGGCAAGAGTACGGTTAGCATTATACAGAGTGACCCAACAGTAATCCGCTTCCAAGACATGTCCCAATTCTTGAATAATGGTTTGGAATATCTGGATTTGATTGGCACCTTTACGAACTTGAGCGATGACGGGTTTCAGGATTTGGCTACAGGTTAAAGCTTGCTGGAGTTGGGCCGTTTGTTCTTGGAGTCGGGCGAGTAAACTCACCTGACTGAGCTCTAAAATCAGGTTGCGTTGCTTGATTTGTGAGAGTGCTGCTTGCTGAGAACTCATATCCTGAAAAACCATGACACCGCCGGTAATCTCACCCGTGCTATTTCTCATGGGGGCGGCTGTATCGCCAATCTCAATTTCTCTACCGGATTTAGTCAGCAACAGACAATCGGGAGGTAACGTTATGGCAACTCCCTCTCGCAATGCCTGAAAGATGGGATTTTCAATCTTTTTGCGAGTTTCTCTGTGAATGAGGGTGACAACTGTAGTTACAGCTTTCCCCAGCACCTCTTGCTTCGTCCACTCGGTTAGCGATTCAGCAGATGGATTGATAAACGTAATGTAACCATCGCAATCCGTAACAATTGTCGCGTCGCCGATACTATTGAGGGCATCGGCAAACCAGTTTTTCGTATTCTCAGTCCGCTTTTCTATCTCGTGTCGGCGCAGGGCAATTTCAATTGTGGTATGAACTTCTCTCTCCTGAAAGGGTTTTACCAAATAGCCATAAGGGTTCGTTGCGATCGCGCGTTCTAGAGTAGCATCATCGGCATGAGCAGTCAGATACACGATGGGAACATTAAAGCGCGAGTAAATCTGGTTAGCGGTTGCTATCCCATCCATCTCACCTTGGAGCCGAATATCCATTAAAACTAGCTCTGGCTGAGTTTCTGCTGCCAATGGAATCGCCGCTTCTCCAGAAGCCGCCGTACCTACAACCTGATGTCCCACACTTTCTAACGCTTCTTGGAGATACAAAGCCGTTATACTTTCATCTTCAACAATTAAAATTCTTGCCATGGATTGTTAATGCTGGGACTAAGACTCTGCTGGAGGTGTATTGAGATGACTAACTGGCCACAAGCCGTTACTCTAACTATTCTCCTTAACTTTCCACATCCTGTCCTTCCCGGATGTTTTTGTCACCTTCGCTCTCCCACAAGTGTTGAGGCCGAGCGTTTCACGAGTTCAGTGAATGCGAGCCAATCATAATGAACATTCCTTCTCTACATTTTCGCTAACATTCCCAGTCATCTGCCTAACCTTCCAATTTTTCATTGGGACTGCCTCGCCAGAGCTTAATCCTCGCAAGCCTCAACCCGGTAAAACAAACCGCCCCCAAAGAAACCACCCGCCACAAACCCACTGACAAACACCCATCCTGGAAGATGCCCTTCCGGTGCATCTAGCGAAAACGTCAGATTGTTATAGCCAATCCAACAGTCATTCACCCGCCAACCCACCTTGTCGCCAAAATACTTCCAAGTATCTACATGCTCATCCTGAATTGACTTCTCTGTATCGTTCCAGATGCGCTTTTGAACGCTAAAGCCAAAGCGTCCGTTGCTGTATTGCACCCATAATTCATCGATCGCGCGGAGAGATTGGCAGGGAAAGGTTGCCATATCCTTTTCCGTCAGCCAACCTTCTTCTTCTCGACCCGATACTTTTAACATTACCGCCTCAGTTTCGCGATCGGCCTTGCGCCATTCCCCTGCGGCTAAAAGTTCCTGCAACCGCGTGTAATCGACGTTTTCCTCAGCATCTTCCTCTCCAGGCAGTTCGCCTAACTGAGCATCCAAGGCAACACGAGCTAGTTTGGTGGGGGTAGAGGGCGAATCTTGAAATGCAAATGCCGAGTCTCGCTGGGCGAGAATTCGCATTTCAATCGGTGCGATATCTTCATCTCTGAGGCTCAAAACCTGCTGTAAGTCTTGTAACTCACTACTGATGTAATCGCTTAACGGATATTCGTGCTCGATCGCTTCCTTCAACGCCTGCTCGTATTCGTATAATTTTTTCTTGTACTCTCGATAAGGCTTGAGCACTTCGGCTTCGATCGCTACCGCATCTTCCTTCGCTAGTCCTAGACTATCTCGTCTAGCATTGAGGATTCTGCGCCCTACCGGAGAAATCTTACCTTGATGAACGTAACGTTCTACTTCTTTGCGATACCTCAGCTTTGGGTTACCGATCGATACTTTAGCTAATACAATTTTGTAGCCTTCTTTCACCGTATAGATTTCCGGTTTCATCGCGGGAGATGCTCGTTGGACTTTAATACTGGCATACTCGTGCAGTTCATCCGCCGAAATGACATCATCCTCGTCTAAATCCGCCGCACCTGTCTCAATCCCCTCAACCAAGAAACGGGTGTAAATTGAGAGTTCCGAGTCTTCCTGCGCGAAGGAATATTGAGTAGAGGTAGAAGATGTGAGGATAACTCGTCCCTCACCGCCGAGTTGCCGCTTAATATCAATCGAAGCATCATCCTTGGCTAACAAGCCTTCAGCAAATGCGCCACTAAAGCAGCAGTCGAGAATCACCACCTGTCGCCTAGCACGGCTGTAACTCATGACTTCCTGCACGAATCGAGCCGCAATTGCCGTCGAGCGAATTAATCCTCCTCGCTCGCTTTTGCGAGTGATGCGAGTTGCTAAGTACAGGCTGCCGTTCTCATCCTTGACACCGTGACCTGAAAAATATAAAAGTAAAAGGTCATCGCGATCGCGATCGCCAAACAGTTGTTCGATCGCAATTCCCATCTCCTGCGGTCCCGGATCGACCAGCGGAATCACTTCATCAAAATCACCCATATCTGGATGCTGCCAAACCCGCTGCATCGCGGCCACATCCCTTGTCGCAGCAGGCAGCTGATTGAACCCAGCTCCATACTGACTGACTCCAATCAGTAGTGCTACCTTAACCATGAAAAACGTCCTAATCTGAAAATAAGGCAGAAGGCAGACGGCACAGGGCAGAAGGGCTCAGAATTCTCATTTCTGCGTTGTGTATTCGTATGCATGGGCCTCTAACTTACAGCTAAAAATTCCCTAGCTGCCTCAACAGCCGCTGATAGTTCTTGCTGACTATAGGCTTTAATTTCAAGTTTTTTGCCGTTAGCTTCGACTTTTAACTCAATTGGTTTTCCAGACAAACGTTCCCACAGAAAGTCCAGCAGAGCTTTTATATTTTTAGCATTCACCTCAGCTGTTAGCAGCCCTATGATAAATGCAGCGTCTAGTGGCTTGCTTCCTTCCGGTGGAGGTTGGTCGGGTATGCGACGGACTCGTTCAACTTCGTCCAGTTTCTCCATTTGGTTAAAAAGACGTTGAGTCAAGTCTTCCAGTTCCTCTGGAGCTAGGTTGGGTTCCGAATCTCTCAAATCGATCGCAACATCTAAATCAGAACCTTTAGGAGCGATCGTCACCTGAATATTAGACGTATCCGCCATTACTCACCTTCTGTGTAGGTACTATTCAATTTCAGTCCATCGGGGAACTCAGTGCTGACCTATTTTTGAGGGGCAACCCGATTGGTCGCCCCTCCTCTAGCATCACTTTAACCCACCTTAAATCCCCTCTGTCCTACGATCGGTTTTTTCGTAGATTTAAATTGGTAAGGAGTGATTTGTAATACACGCAATACGGAGAATACTCGCTTCAGCTTTTGTCATCTCCCAGTTACCAAAACTATAGTAATGCGACCTTTGAAAGTGAGGGATATGGTTTCTCATCCCTCATTTGTTACTCGCAGCAGAGAATAAGGAAGAAGCATTCGTGTATACGGCTTTTACCCTTCTACCCGGAATTTTTGACACGAAGGCTTCTCCCCTACAAAATCAATTTCTATCTCTATATTTCCTTTTGTTCTCTAACTCTGCGAACTCTGCGCCTGGAGCGGTTTGTCTAAAAAAAGGGTAGTTAATCCGGGGTATCAAACCCTCTTCACGCTTCTACTGGCTAGCGGTCAAAGTAGTCGTCGGTGCCGTTTGTAACAACCCCGTCAACAGCGACGCTGGGCCCTGAGCATGAGGCCAAGCAAAGGCATGACGGAAAGACGCTTCCTGGCAAGCTTGTAACTGCTTAAAATTAATTACATCCTGAGTCAGTAAGTTTTCGTACTCAAATTGCAGACGGACATTGTGTAATCCTGCGTTATCCGTGCAGATAGCAATATCAACACCAGCATCAAAACAGCGGTCAAACACCACCTTGAGCTGATGAATATCGCTCAACGTACCCGTTTTCAGGTAAGTAGTGGGACAGACTTCCAGGCATTGACCCCGTTGAGCCAATTCGGGTAATAATTCTGGATGCTTCAAGGGAATTTGAATGCCGTGACCGATCCGCATTAGATAAGGTAAGAGTTCTGGGTAACAACCATCTGCCGTTTCGTAAAGATGACCCGTCGTTTTCAGACCGAGCGATCGCGCATACTGATACAAACCAATAAATTCATCCAACCGTTCGGCATAGTGGGCATCTCCCCCAGCCACATCCACCGCACAAACATAGTTTTTGGATTGAGCGGCGAGATCGACAATGGCCTTATTCACGTCATAGGGAAGCCGCGAGTGCATGCAGAGAATTTGACTCGTCACCATTGGATATTCGCTCACCTGACTGGCTTTGCCGACAATCTCAACGATTTGAGCCATTTGGTCAATCCGTTCCGACTGACTCAACTCCTCCGATGTCCGTAAATAGGGGGTGTAGCGCAGTTCTAAGTACGCCAGATTTTCAAAAATGTGAGCGCCGCGAATTAATCGATAAATGAAATAGGGCAGCGTCTCTGGTGTTTGGACGCTTTCCACCAAGGTGTGCAGTTCTAGATACTCATCTAACGTACTGCGCGATCGCGTGTAAAATTCCTCAAATCCTGGATACTCTGGAAATCGTTGGGCTAATTCGAGATCGTGGCGTTGAAAATACCGCCAGAGGATACGAGGAACCACAGAACCGCCCAGATGTCGATGTAAATCAGCGTATAAGGTCACAATATCCTCTCCCAATAAATGACTTGGAATCGTTCGCCGTTGCGTCGATATAGTTCAATCGCGAATCCACTAAGTGCAGCGTGGCTCCAAATAACTATCCAGTTGAAATTAGTTCCCAAAGGTGCGATCGGTACCGCATAGTTCAGCCAAGTCATGTCTGTAGATAGGTCAATCAGCGCCTCAAACAACCCGACTCTAACTACATCACGAACCTGTGCTGTTACCTGCTGGCTAATTTGCTCAATACCTTGTAACAGATGCTTTAGCGATTCCCCCACCTCCATTCCCCGCGATCGATTAAGGCTTGCTACAGATTTCTAGTTGACACCTGTTACACCTGATGTTAATAATTGTAGTTTGTGAAAACTTTAGCTTTATTATAAAAAACCCTTGGCTAACGTAGTTGTAATAGGTGCCCAGTGGGGCGATGAAGGGAAAGGTAAAATAACAGATTTACTTAGCCGCTCGGCAGATGTCGTCGTCCGTTACCAGGGGGGGGTCAATGCTGGGCATACCGTTGTCGTTCAGGGTCAAACCTTCAAGCTCCATCTAATTCCGTCGGGAATTTTGTATCCGGATACGGAGTGCATCATTGGCTGTGGCACGGTGATTGACCCGGAAGTATTAATTCAAGAACTCGACCAAC
>DATNPC010000220.1:0-3870 GCA_036703375.1 Allocoleopsis sp. | reverse complement strand
GAAGAGAACGAATGGTGGCAGATTCGCGAGGAGAAAAGAAGCGTTCAGCGAGCTTTTCGACATCGGAGGTTGGGCGAATTTGTTCGAGATCGATGCCAATTTTGCGATCGCGTGTCACGCCATACAGGACAAGCCCGTGGGAGTGAGATAAATTAAACTGGAGCGTACCATTATCGCCCCCACCAGCGAGTGCAGGCTTGCCGCGAGAACTATAACAGAACTGCAATTGCGTGGGCTCTATATTCAAGTAACGACCGAGAATCGTCCGCAGCAACCCACGCCCGATAATAAAATGCTTGCGATCTCGCTCGAAGTAAAAGCGAGAGGCTCTGCTGCACTCATCCTCTGATAGTGTTTGTGCTAGCTGTTGAACCAGCGTTTCCGGTTGTTCCAGAGACGCACGCCAGACATGAACATCAGTATTCGACAGTACCAAGTCAGTGGGCGCAGGCTTCCACAAACAATCTTGATTTAGCACAATCTAGTTCAAATAAATGGACAAAAAGCAGTCGCCCAGGCGATTAGGACAAATTTCCCAAAGTTAAGAGTCAATCCCAGCTTTGAAAATGTCCTAACTGTTGTAGCGGTTGCTATAACTATGGCTGTTTGGCTCCTCGTCTATCAAGGTTCAGTGTTGCATTCCATTTAGAAACAAAGTTGCGTAGCAAGTATGCCATGATAGTGCGCGATCGCTCTAAGCTTTCGTGCATGTCCGAGAGCTATACATGTCTAAATTATGGTTAAAGGGTTAAACTCTTCAAGACAGGTACTTATTTGTCAAAACCGTACCTGTCGCAAGCAAGGGGCAGCATCTGTCTTAGCAGCATTTCAAAACTTGTCAGTGACTGATATCACCGTAGTCGGTAGTAGTTGTCTGGGAGAATGCGGCAACGGGCCAATGGTACTCGTGACGCCCGAACAGATTTGGTATTGCAGAGTTCATCCCAGCGAAGTGCCTGCGGTGATCGAACGACACCTACAAGGCGGGCATCCTGTATCGTGTATGCTTTACCCTAAGTATCATAAGCCCGAACGGCAGCTATAAGTATCCTGACTGGACGTGAAGGATAAGGATACAACCCGAAGGGTGCAACGATGAGGAAGGTCAATCTAGGTTCGGGGTGGAGCTAGCCAAACTCCGCTCAGTTTGGCTGAGTCGTGCCGCAATCCAATGCCCTCAGCAAACTTTAAATATCGTTACACTTTATGTATGCAACATTTGGACAAAAGTGACTCCCGCCTGAAGCCAGTGCTGGACGTCACTAATATTGGCATGTGGGAGTGGAATCTCTTAACTGGTCAAGTTGCCTGGTCTGAAATTGTTGAGCGGTTGTTTGGCGTAACCCCAGGTACATTAGTTAAAACGTATAAGGGTTTACTCAAGCGAATTGTTCGAGCAGACCGCCGGTTAGTGGTTCGCTCGCTCGCCCGTACCCTAAAAGAACAGTCCGACCATAAAGTGGAGTTTCGCATCTGCTGCCCTGATGGGAGTATTCGGTGGTTGGCAAGCCAAATCAAGGTCGATCGCGACGAAGATTTCCATCCTATCAAGATAATTGGATTTTGCTGGGACATTACGCGAGATATGCAAAACAAGGGGTCTGAGCGTCACAAGCAGCGCACTCGTCCGCGTTCCCAAGCTGCACGAGGGAAAAAGGAGCTACCGCTGAACAGCCTACTCAACTTCCTGGATGATGTTGTTTGGTCAGCAACCGTCGAACCGTTCGAGCTGATTTACCTCAACCCAGCGACAGAGGCAGTTTACGGACGCCCCCAGCAAGAATTTGTCGAGCAACCCAACCTATGGCTAGATGTCATTCACTCGGACGATCGCGATCGCGTCCGACTCGCGATGCAGACGCTAAATGAAACCGGCAGCTACGACCTAGAATACCGAATTTTGCGACCTACAGGTGAAATTCGCTGGTTGCGCGATCGCACCCGACTCATCAGCGATGCCCAGGGTCAACCCATACGCCTAGAGCGAATTGCCAAAGATATTACCCAGAATCAGCAAGTCGTCACTGCCCTACAAGAGGATAACCAAGCCTTAACCGCACGAGTGCAGGAACAAACTATTGCACTCGAACAAGTGACCCAACAGCTGAATGTGGAGATGCAACGGCGAGAGCATGCAGAAGTATTTGCATCGAGTCTCACCACTCTTTTGGAAGGAACCACGGATGCTGTGGGAATTGTCGATACTACCGGGGAACCCCTTTATCTCAACCGCACGGCACGAACCATGTTCGGTAGTCAACCTGAAGGCGTAGCCACGGCTTTACCCTCAACCAATTCGGTGCTATCGATGCAGCAACTCATCACCGGGGAAAGGGTACAGGCCGCGATTCAGGACGGCATGTGGAGCGGGGAAACGATTTGGCAGCAGTGCGAGGGTAAGGTTATTCCCGTTTTGCAAGTCATTCGCTCCCACAAATTGGCCAGTGGTGAGGTGGAGTTTATTTCAACTATCGCTCGTGACTTGAGAGGTCGTCGGCAGGCAGAAGCGGCCCTAGCGCGGAGTGAAGCGAAATGGCGATCGCTCATTCAAAACTCATCAGACCTAATTACCATTATCTCTGCCGAGGGACTCATCCTGTATGAAAGTCCTTCGCTCGAACGCATTTTGGGGTACTCACCGGAAGAATTAGTCGGACAGCCCGTCTTACATTACATCGATCCTCAAGAGCATAAAGCCATGAGGAAGGCGATGAGAAAGTTGTTGGTAGCAGGGCCGAGCGTGACCTTGCCTCCTGTTGTATTGCGCTTCCGATGTAAAGACGGGTCATGGAGATTTTTAGAAGCCTCCGGTACGAACCTACTCACCGATGAAGCGGTGGGTGGCATTGTCATCAACTCTCGCGACGTGACAGAACGCTTCAAAGTTCAGGAGGCGCTACGGCAAAGCGAGGTGCGGTTTAGAGCCATCTTTGAAGGCTCAGCGTTAGGAATTGCCCTGAGCGACCCCAGAGGTATCCTCCTCACCTGTAACCCGGCTCTGCATAAGATGTTGGGGTATACCGAGGATGAGCTACGTCAGCGCACGATTACCCATCCTGACGATATTGCAACCGACGCTCACCTGTACGAGCAAATGCTAGCAGGCTCCATTCCCTCTTATCAGATGGAGAAGCGCTACTTCCACAAAGAAGGACGTTTGGTTTGGGGACGCTTAACGGTTTCCCTGGTACGGGATAAGGTCGGATGTCCGTTGTTTGTCGTCGCGATGGTTGAGGACATCACAACTGCCAAGCAGATCGAAGCGGAACTTTTACGGATTAGCAAAGCCGTTGAGAATGCCAGTGACGCCATTTGCATCGCCGACACGATGGGGTCGAAGCTCATCTACATTAATCCGGCATTTTGTCAAATGTTTGATTATACAATGGGGCAGCTGAACGCGGCTGGGGGCGCTGCCGTCCTCTTTAACGATCCCAAAATCATGCACGAAGTGTTTGCGATTGCCGTCAGCGGCAATTCTTGGCAAGGGGAAGTCGAGATGCGCTCTCGTAGCGGTGCTATCCGACAGATTGCTCTGCGAACCGATGCGATTAAGGATATTAGCGGCGAGATTGTAGGTACGATTGCTATTCATACGGATATTACAGAACGAAAACAGGCAGAGGCAGAGCTACAGCGTTCTTACCATCGTGCCGAGTTACTCAAGCAAATCACGACCGAGATTCGCTCGTCTCTCGACCTCCAGCACATTTTTCAAACCACTGTGACGCAAGTTGGCAAAGCGCTATTCGTCAATCGCTGCATGATTTATGTGTATGAAGGCGAACCACAGCCCAAGCTGTGTCTGGCAGCGGAATATTTAGAACCGGGGCATTCTTCGATCGCGCCGTTTGACATACCCGTGGCAGG
>DATNPC010000219.1:0-3438 GCA_036703375.1 Allocoleopsis sp. | reverse complement strand
GAGTTTTGGAAATCACCGGAAAAAGCCGAGAAGAACTCCTGGGCAAAAGCATTTGGGACTTATATCCCGACCTCATCGGTAGCCGGTTTCAGCTTGAAGTGCAGCGTGCCGTAGCCGAGCAAGTTCCCCTGCAATTTGAATACTTTTACTCAACATTTAACCGGTGGTTCGAGAACCGACTCTATCCCTCATCGAATGGGGTGTCTATTTTTGTTGCTGATATCACCGATCGCAAATATGCCGAGGAGGCGCTGCAACAACGAGAAGCCGAATTGCAACTGATTACCGATACCGCTCCGGCTCTAATTGCTTATGTTGACCGCGATTGCCGTTACCGCTTCGTCAATCGTGCTTTTACTCGCTGGTTTGGAAAATCTGTAGAGCAAATTATCGGTCAGCGCGTGGAAGAAATTGTCGGTGAAACGGCATACCAGTCTATGCGCTCTGATACTGAGGCTGCCTTAGCAGGAGAGTGTATCGCGAGCGAACAGTGGGTGTCCTTTCGGGAGGGAGATGCCCGCTATGTTCGCAGGCAATATATTCCCGATCTGGACGATCGAGGAGAGGTCAAAGGGTTTTTTGCCATGATTACCGACCTCACCGACCTCAAACGCGCCCAGGAGGCTGTTCGCGCCAGTGAGGAGCGGTTCGGCATCATTGTGAACCAGGCAACCGTCGGAATTGCACAAATGGATTTAACCGCTCAATTTGTGCTGGTTAACCAAAGATATTGCGATATCGTGGGTTATCCGATGGTGGAACTGCTACACAAGCGCAAGCAAGATATTACCCATCCCGACGATCTGCCCCACAATATGGAGCTTTTTCAGCGCTTGGTCACAACCGGGGAAAGCTTTGCGATCGAGAAGCGCTATATTCGCAAAGACGGCTCTGAAGCTTGGGTGAACAACTACGTAGCCGCGATTTGCGATGCATCTGGGAAACCGGAATCTGCAATCTCCGTTGTGGTGGATATCAACGAACAAAAAGCCGCACAGCGCAAACGCCAGCAAGCCGAAGCTGAGCGGGAACGGTTGCTTCAGGAATTAGCGATCGAACGGGCTCGGTTTGAGGCAGTATTGCGACAGATGCCGGCGGGTGTGATGATTGCAGATGCGGCTTCGGGCAAATTGGTACTGACGAACCAACAAGCCAAACAAATTGTTGGCTATGACTACGAACAATCGCTTCAACTGGCAGAGTATGAGCAGATTGCGCCGTTTCAGGGCTTTCATTCCGACGGTCAACCTTACCAAGCCGAAGACTATCCCCTGATGCGCTCCTTGCAAACGGGTGAAACCGTTACCAATGAAGAAATGGAGCTACACCGAAGTGATGGTCGTCGCATTTTTATGAATGCCAACTCAGCTCCGATTTTGGACGACAGAGAACAAATTGTGGCGGCAGTGGTCGTGTTTCAGGATGTGACCGATCGCAAACGAGCTGAAGAAGCGTTGCGTCAGAGCGAAGAACGCTATCGATATCTAGCAGAATTGATTCCCCAGTTGGTGTGGACTGCTAACGCAGAGGGAGTGCTACTCGATGTTAATCAACGCTGGTTAGACTTTACGGGATTAACATTAACACGAGCACAACTTGAAGGCTGGGAAGCGGTGGTTCATCCCGATGACATACCGATTCTCAGCAAGTACTGGATAGCCGCCCAACGAGATGGCAGCCTTTATCAAGCGGAAGGCCGCATGCGACGGGCCGATGGGGTGTATCGCTGGCATTTACACCAAGCCGTACCTGTGAAGAATCAATCGGGTCAAGTCATCCGATGGTTTGGTACGGCAACGGATATTGAAGAGCAAAAGCGACTGGAACAGCAGCGCGAGCTTCTGCTACAACAAGAACAAGCCGCTCGCGAAGAAGCCGAACGGGCGAACCGGATTAAAGATGAGTTTCTCGCCGTACTCTCTCATGAATTGCGATCGCCTCTCAACCCGATTCTCGGCTGGTCAAGATTACTGCAAACCCGCAAGTTTAACCCTGCCAAAACAGCTGAAGCCTTAGCAACCATCGAACGCAATGCCAAGTTGCAGGCTGAACTGATTGAGGATTTGCTTGATGTCTCCCGAATTCTGCGCGGCAAGCTCAGCCTGAATATTGCTCCGGTTGCTCTCTCCTCTACGATTGAGGCGGCCATGGAAACGGTGCGTCTAGCCGCCCAAGCCAAATCCATTCAAATCCATACCCAGCTTGACGCCCAGGTAGGGAAAGTTTCGGGAGATGCCAGCCGCTTGCAGCAAATCATTTGGAACCTGCTGTCTAACGCGATTAAGTTTACACCCCAAGGAGGGCGGGTCGATATCCGACTAGAGCGCATCGGTTCTGATGCCCAAATCGCAGTCAGCGATACGGGTAAGGGAATTTCTACAGACTTTCTCCCCTATGTCTTTGACTACTTCCGCCAAGCCGATGCCACCACCACCCGCAAGTTTGGCGGATTGGGGTTAGGGTTGGCCATCGTCCGTCACTTAGTTGAACTGCATGGGGGAACCGTCCAAGCTGATAGTCCTGGCGAAGGGCAAGGAGCAACCTTTACTGTCAGACTCCCACTCCTACTGTCTCAAACCGAAAGCGATCGCGACAGCAAATCGCCTGAATTCTCCTTGGATTTGCAGGGTATAGAGATTTTAGTGGTTGATGATGATGTCGATACACGGGAGTTTGTCGCCTTTTTGCTGGAACAGTATGGAGCGCAGGTAAGAGCCGTTGGCTCAGCCCGTGAAGCACTCGCGGCTTTAAGTCAATCGATACCCGACGTGCTGTTGAGCGATATCGGCATGCCAGAAGTGGATGGATATATGCTGATGCAACAAGTGAGAACTCTCCCCGCAGAGCAAGGAGGACAGATTCCCGCGATCGCGCTGACTGCCTATGCTGGAGAATTGAACTATCAGCAGGCACTAGCCGCAGGCTTCCAAAGTCATATGTCCAAACCTGTAGAGCCAGCCGAATTAGTAGATGCGATCGCAAATCTCGCTCAACGTAAGCGAAAAGCTTAATCCCAATTTTTGCAGTACCTTTCTCAATAATTGTAGGGTGGGCATTGCCGACCAACGATAGAATCAAGTTTTCAAGTTCTATTCGGCAATGCCCACCCTACATATTTAAATTGACTTTTGGCTCATGGCGAATTGAGCGATCGCATCACTTCCCTGTAGCAGACGTACCAAAAATAAAATGCAATATTAATCTCACTGAACAACTTGGGCAAACCCTCTGACAGGCTGGAGATTGCGCCATTTCCTAGGTGTAGCGAGTCCACTGTAATGCCCAGAAACAATAAACCTAAGCCTATCAGTAAGATTAAGTAAGGAGTTGATTGGATTCGTTGCTTGAACGCTAAGGTGTAGGCCAGCAGAATAATGGCGTATACCGCAATAGTGACAAGCTTAGGAATGCCTGCGATCGCCAGCACGACGTGAAGTC
>DATNPC010000218.1:0-4568 GCA_036703375.1 Allocoleopsis sp. | reverse complement strand
GTCAAATGATGGCTCCAGATGGACCTCTGACCAAAGAAACAGCTCAGCAAGCCATCCAATCATGGCTGACAGCCAAATCCCTCGCGTTCGGTTCAGACCATCAAATCGAGCGATTAGAGCAGATCTTAGCTGAACCAGCTTTGTCGCGCTCTCGACAAAGTGCTGAAGCTGATAAACAAAAAAACTCGTACTGGCAGTACAAACACGCTGTTGAGGTGAACTCAGTCGAAACCAGTCCAGCTAGTCCCGATCGCGCCAAAGTAGACGCAGCGGTCAAGGAGAGTGCACAGTTTTACCGAGAGGGTCAGGAGAATAAAGCGAAGTCCTACAACGAAAATCTGCGAGTTCAGTACGACTTGGTGCGCCAAGATGGTCGGTGGTTGATTAAAGATTGGACTGTAGTGAGATAGCCAATCAGTCTTTGGTTCTGGGATAAGGTCATTAGCCACCAGTTACCTACTAGGTTAACGAAAGACGAATGACTGAAACCCTATTTCATGCCTACACTCCCCTAATTTTCTGGACTGGGTTAGGACTACTACTGCTGAGATTTCTCCCAAAAGCCTTACCGCAGCTTTTGGGTCGGATGCTCTACTGGGTTGGAGTGCCAGTAGAGATTCTGTCGTTGGCTCGTCAAATCAATTTTTCTCAGGGAACTAGTTTAGCGGTAGCCGTAACCGTTGCAGCCCTAACCACTGGGTTGGCACTAGCTTGGGTCAGCTTATTGGTAGGGAACCGGGTAGTCGATCGCCATTCAATCTGGGTCGCTGAACGCTCTCGCCAAGGCAGTTTTATCCTATCGTCAATGCTGGGTAACACGGGCTTCATTGGGTTAGCGATCGCGCCCCTTTTCGTCAGCGATCGTGCTCTTGGTCTCATTGTCTTCTACAGCATCACCCAAAACCTTGTTGGCACCTACGGATTAGGTGTTTTTTTAGCAAGCTATTTTGGACGATTGCCCCAAGACAATCGTTGGTGGACTCAGATTCGGGATGTCTTATGCGTCCCCTCACTTTGGGCTTTTATCACGGGCGTGTTGACCCAAGGGATAGAACTACCTGACTCCATAGAATCAGGGCTAAAAGCCTCTATCTGGTTTGTCATTCCTGCCGCATTTCTCCTCATGGGCATTCGACTAGGACAAATTCAAGGATGGAAGAGCTTTCAAATCGCACTCGTTCCAGCTATGTTGAAAGTTTTAGTTTTGCCGGGACTCGTAGGAATTGGTACAACGATCGTCGGTCTACCGACAGACTCTCGATTAGCACTTGTTTTGATGTCAGGGATGCCAACCGCCTTTGCAGGGTTGATTTTGGCTGAGGAGTATGACCTCGACCGAGAGTTAATCGCCAGTAGTATTGTCGTGACCTCAGTTTTATTCCTCCTGATACTTCCACTTTGGAGCGTTTTGTTTCAGTGAACGCGACACGCTTTTGTCAGGGAATCTTGACTGAACGAGAATCCTAGTTCCAGCTCGATCTCAATTCCATGACTAGACTTCGATCCCAGTCCCTGCAATGTCATGAAATTCTGACATAACGATCCCCAACAACCCGAAAATTCGTTAATCTCGCGAAAATGGATCTCCATACCTCTTGACCTGACCCAAGGTCTTTCTGTTACATAAGTTTAATAAGGCGATCCCAAAGAAATACAGATCTGAGCTCATTGGCGGCTGGCTTAACTCCAGATACCTCTTACATAAAGGATGACTCACCCATTGCAATTGCCCAAAGAACGTAGGCGTAAGCCTCTTGAGAATCCAGTCTGGAAATCCTAATCAAAATCGACTTTAGGTTGAAAGCTTAACTCTCTTTCAACATATGGAGATTTGGCATGACGACCAATCTTGAATTCATCAGGAGTGAAATCCCTGCCGTCCTAATTAGTGGAGAGCACACATCATGGCAAAAGAACGCCCACCCTTGGAAGAGATGACGTTGCGGCAACTGCGGAAAGTTGCCAGCGAATATGGCGTCTCTCGTTATAGCCGGATGCGTAAGGCGCAGTTACTGGCAGAAATTCAAAAGATACAACGCACGAAAATCTCGATTAGTCCATCTCGCGCAGTGGAGGCCCAACCAGAAGTGGAAGCATCAAAGTTTGAATTAGGTCAGGACGATCGCACTGGCGGTACGCTCGCCTCTGTTGATGAAGGGTTAGCCGATTTACCAGGAGGCTATGGTGAAAGCCGGATTGTCCTAATGCCCCGCGACCCGCAATGGTCTTATGCTTACTGGGACATCCCGAACGATCATAAAGAAGAATTACGGCGTCATGGCGGACAACAGTTAGCACTGCGAATCTACGATGTGACCGACATCAGCATTGACTACCAAGCCCCTCATAGCGTTCAGGAATATCCTTGCGACGAACTAGCACGGGAATGGTACTTGCCAATGCCTGTCAGCGATCGCGATTATATTGTCGATATCGGCTACCGCTGCGCGGATGGTCGCTGGCTCGTTCTCGCTCGTTCGGCACCAGTCCGCGTTCCTCCGGTATACCCCTCTGACTGGATCGAAGACCAATTCATCACGGTTAATTGGGAGGACGAGCTGCGCGGCAAGACCCTCTACAAGCTGGTTCCCCCCAGCCAGAGAGCAGCAGCAGCGGGAACCGCAACCGGCAACCCCATCTACGACCAAATCTTTGGTATGGCACAATCCGCCGAAGCTCAGCGCGTTGCTGGTTCTCTGTATGGTTCTATGCAGCAAGTTCCGGTTCACGAACAAGCAATTAGCTCCTACGTCTTCCCCTCCGGCGTTGGCATGTGGGCGGTACCAACCGTGTCGGGCTTAACGATGTCCGGCGTCGGCATGTCTGGAGTTGGTTTCTCCGCGTCTGCGGTGCCAATTCGCCCTCGTCAGTTCTGGTTGGTTGCCGATGCTGAGTTAATTGTCTATGGTGCTACCGAGCCTGACGCCACTGTGACCATTGGCGGACGCCCCATCAAGCTGAATCCCGATGGTACTTTCCGCTTCCAGATGTCCTTCCAAGATGGTCTGATCGACTATCCCATCATGGCTGTGGCATCGGACGGCGTGCAAACTCGCTCCATCCATATGAAATTTACTCGCGAGACGCCATCGCGCAATACCAACACCAAAGAAGAAGCTGTTCTAGAGTGGCTTCCCTAAGCGTTAAACCAGGTTGAAGACTAATAACTGGTCATCGTGAACCTGAATCCTTCATACTGAATAAACATCTCCCTCGGCTACTGTCGGGGGATTTTTTTCTCTAGCCTTATGAAACCTCAAGAGATTACCCATAAGCTCATAGAACTCTTTGGTGAAGCTGCGGTTGAGACAACACCACCAGATGCTTGGCAGGTAGAGACACCTCAGTTACGACTTCTGGTGCTACTCTCGCAAGACCTATCTTGGCTACGACTGCTGATTCCCATCGCCTCGTCTCAAGAGGCTCAACCGTTTCTCGAACAACTACTAGAAGCTAATTTTGATGAAACTCAACAAACCCGTTATGCCCTCAATCAAAACGTTCTTTGGGGTGTTTTCCAACACAACTGCGAGAGCCTCGCTCCGGACGACTTTTCAGCAGCCGTCACACAACTAGTCTCTCTACGTCAGCAAGGTCTATCCCATACCTTCAACCAGTTGGCTGAGAGTCGCATTCGTGAAATTATCAAGGTGGCAAAGCAGCAAGGACAATCCTTGGAAGCAACACTCCAAACCTTAGATCGATTTTATCGAGAAGGACTGATGGGGGATCTAGAGCAGGGAGCCTCCTCCCGCGAACAAGTACTGGCTGCATGGCAGCATCAGCTAGAAAGACTGTGGCCAGAGGTTGAACTTTAAGCCGGTGGCTCGGATTACATTATTAATTTGGATGCAGAGTAGGTTGAGAAGGACACGCGATCGGCTATAACCGTGAAATATAACTGTCAAGAAGCAAAATTTATCTTCTACCAGTGATTGGAGATCGTCTTTTAGGGGTATTTACTCGCGTACCATGGGGTGTTACGCCAGTCTGCCAGCACATAGCTCCAAGGAGAATTAGTGTCCGATGCGTTCGAGGATGGTATCGCTTTGCCGTGAGGATTTAATCAAGGATGCGCCTGCACCTGCCAGGCCTGTTCGCGTGCAGCCCTATAGATTTAGAAGTGGAGTGCAGCGCAGCCAAAACGGTACATTAGTTTCTCCAGAGCTGGCTTTTCTTGGGGGATTCGGAGCGAAGCCTCTTCTTCGTAAATTCGTTCCCTTGTGTGTCGGAATGACTTGCATTGGTAGCACGGTCATGGTGCTGTTTCAAAGTAGCTCCGCTTTTGCTACACCTGGCAGCGAAAATGCTAGGGCAGTGATACCCAATACTTTGCTAGCCATGGCGAAAGTGGACACAGACTCGGTTAGTAACACGCTGTTTTCGCCTGGGATGCTTCTAGATAGCACGCTTTCGCCCATAGAAAGCTTTTCGCTAGCACCCCGCTTTGCTCGCAGAGCTATCTTAAACGGTCAAGAAGCTGTTGAACCGTCCTTCTTACCCAACCTTTCCTCTGAAATTTATTTGCAGGCACAGAATTCACCTGTTACTCCTGCGCCGAACCCCGG
>DATNPC010000217.1:0-5660 GCA_036703375.1 Allocoleopsis sp. | reverse complement strand
AAAGGAATTGATGCCGAAGCACTGCGGGGGACTGTGCGGTAGAAGAAAGCTGGAAGCGATCGCCCCTTGGGCGCTGCCGCAGGCAATCGCTTTGTGGGGTGGGTGAGGTGGATGCGATCGCTGTATCCATCGAATATGAGTTAGCTGGCATCGGGTTGTGTATGGGACGATATAGAAACTAAGCTTAACTTTCAGAGCCAATAGGAAAAACTACACTACTCTTGTGTAGCGAAGTGATTTGAGCAATCAGTATGAAGATTGTCAAAGAGATTTCTTTGCTCAGTGTTGGAAGTTTTGAAGAATCAAGTGATTGGTCTATCATTCGGGCTGAAATTCGGGAGGCTATCTCTCTTATTGTTCATCCTCCTGGTACATCCAGCTTTACAATCAATCCGATAAAGCATGGTAATGGTGTCAAGCCAATTAAAGAAGCTTGCATGATTGCATTAAGGGATAGATTTGGATGGAGACTGGAAACTCCGATTAACTATGCAACTCGCTCACCCGGAAAGGTGGATGCAACAAAAGTCATTGACAACTATCTTTTTGCTCTTGAGTGGGAAACGGGTAATATCTCCTCAAGCCATCGAGCAATCAATAAAATGGTTCTTGGACTGCTGCGTGGTGTTTTTCTAGGTACTGCCTTGGTACTCCCAAGTAGAAAACTTTATCCTTATTTAACGGATAGGATTGGCAATTATGAAGAGCTAGAGCCATACTTTGATGTTTGGCGGGCAATCCGAATTGCAGAGGGTTTTCTCGCCATCTTCGTGATTGAACACGATCAGCTAGATAACAATGTACCAACGATTACCAAAGGAACAGATGGTCGTGCGTTGATCTAAACTTTTATGTCTGATGTGCTATGTAGAGAAAGGAATCGATAGTTGCGATGCAGTTGTTTGGGATGGCTTCAATTTCTTGCTTCCCCTTGCCGATTCCCATTGCTCTATGATTCCATTAGTCAGATCAGTCAATCGTTCTACTGCTGGATTTGTATCTCCAATTTCTGACCCAATCCAGTAACGGTGTAATTTTTCTGCTGCATAAAATGTAGTGCCAGAACCTCCGAAAGGATCAACCACGATCTGAGCTGGATTAGACGCCATTGCGATAATCCGTTCTAGCATAATAGGAGCAAGTTCGTTTGGCACTCGTTTTTTGTGGCGACGATGCCGAACTGGTGGAATATCAGCCCATATTTCCTCTGTCAATGTCCATAAAACTTCGTTGGAATCAACTTTGGAGGCATCCTTCCAAACATCCTCTGGTGTGTCCCAGACATCCATTAAATTAATACCCTTTTCATTCAGTTTTTTTCGATGTCCACCATAATCACGAATTTCTCCACCACAATGGCGACAAACTTGAATGGGTGTATAAACTTTATTGAATACTGATGGTTCTCCTTTGGTGTAATAGATTAGTCCGTAGTGAGCGGGAGACATCTTTTTACCTCTAGGAAAAGCTTTTGGCATTCTGCAAGCAATCCAATGACGAAACCACATCCCTTTTTGATTAAGATGTGCACCGTATTCTATACACCATTTAGGCAGATTAAATACAAATAAACTTCCACCGGGTTTAAGCACTCGAATGCTCTCACCGAGCCACTGTTTTGACCAACTTAAATATTTATTTTCCTCCATCCGATCGCTTACACCTTCACCGTACTCTTTGCCAAGATTAAAGGGTGGATCGGCAAATACAAGATCTACGGACTCATCAGGCAAAGCTGACAGAAGTTTAAGACAATCTCCTTGATAAAGGATGCCATGCTCACTCTTGTAAACTTGTTGCAGTCCTCGTTGAGTTGCAACATCAGTAGCAATCAGTTGAAACGGTAGCATCCATTTAACCTTTAGTACGTTAGTATAGCTTGAGTTTATGTATTCTATTGTCAACTGTCAATAGAGTTTTGATGAGTAGTTGTACTACGTGGCTGATAGGGTTTTCCAGTGGGTTGATTCTTGTATCTCTCTATCTCAACAGCATCTATGTAGTAGTAACGCCCAAGTTTGCGAGCGACAATCTGACCCTTCTTAATTAGGTCATGAACTCGCTGACGGGTTACGCCAAGTAGCTCGACAGCTTGAGCTACAGAGAGTAATTCTGGGTGATTATTTGAACTGGGGTCTGTCATAGGATAAACTGAAAGTTACTTTAATACCCAAATTAGTTTTCTCAATCATTGCATCCTCAAGCGTAACTTAAGTCCTGCAAGAAACGAAATGGAAGACGCCTTACGTTCTGAATATGACTTCTCTCAAATGAAGGGAGGTATTCGAGGTAAATACGTTGAACGATATCGTGCAGGAACAAACTTAGTGCTTTTAGATCCCGATGTTGCCCAAGCTTTCCCAATGAGAGAGTCGTGAATGAGGCATTGAGAATGCTAATCCAAATCGCACAGCGCCAACAACGCAACAATGGTGTGCAACAGACAGAAAGGTGAGATGAAAATCAGTGCAATTCTAAGCAGTGAAGAGTAGAATTCGCTAAAAGCTCTTGAATTGCCTCTTGTCCAGAGCGGATAAGACTTTCTACTTGGTTAGTGGGTACATTTCCACATCTTAACCACACTACTTTCGGTGGAGAGCCATATAGTCTGCTCCTTTCAGCAAAGTCTGCATCTTGAGTCACAATACAGAAATCGTTCTGCTTGGCGAAGTTCCAGATTTCCGTATCCGTCTTCTCTGCTAGCCCATGAAGTTGCACATGGCTAGCATTAGGAAAAATATCAGCCAAGCGAGTAACCAACTTTCGGCTCAGATTTTGATCGAATAGTAGTTTCAAGCAGCACTCACTGAAGCGACTAAACGATGATCGCGATCGGCCGCAAATTCTAGACAGGCTCTAATGTCTGTTTCTGTCAGTTCTGGGAAGTCATCAATGATCTCAGCAATAGACATTCCAGCGGCTAGCCAGCCAAGAACGTCGTAAACTGTAATCCGCATCCGACGAATGCAAGGCTTGCCACCACGCTTATCCGGCTCAATGGTGATGATATCGCGATAGCTCATAATACAGATAGGATGTTTACATTTACTTCTAAGTCTAGAGCAAGCCAACACGGCGCTGCAACGGACAGAATAGCGGCTCAAACGCTTTCAGATTTTTTAGTAGTAGCAAGGCAAGAAGGCGATGCTTGACGCCAAGCAATTTCCGTAAAAAAATGCCAAGTCGAAACCTCGATCTCCTACAAGATAGCTACGCTTTACGTACTCACCTGGGCGGGTAGGATTGCGATCGCTTATAGCACCAGCGAAGCTGAGCGCTTCATTCATCTGATGTCGTTGCTTTTGGACTGACTTTAAACAGTAACTGTGAGCGGTAGAAACAAACATCAAACTCCATAAAGAAGTTAACTTGCCCTAAAATTAGCGGCACGTTAGTAGCTTGAGTCTAGGCAAACACAAGTTGTACAGATTCAAACTGTGCGATCGCGCCTCGAATAACTACGACACGAGCCTGATACTGAGCCAACTTTCCCGTCAAGTTTAAAGTAGTTGTCTGTCGTTCCCACTCATACCCTAATTCAACACCGATTGGATAAGGCAGTACGTTCACGGTTGCTCCGGTGTCTAGCAAACCTGATGTTGCAACAGACTGTTGCTGATAGATAAGGGTAATAGGTAAATACGGACGGAAGCTAGCCTCACCCAGTGCAGCGTCAGCAGAAATAAATGGATACCGTTCAGCGTTACGCATCATCTTGAGTTTTAGCCTCTTGCAGCACTTGAAGCATCGTATCTGCTGCTTCAAGTGCATCGTAGGGCGACCAAACAGGATAGGACTGGTCAGGTTTGATGAAGTCTGTTTCCTGTTGGGCTAACTCTGAGATTAAAACCTGCATGATGTAGAGCTTATCTGCACGCGTCAGCCCTCGCAGGGTGGTGAGTAATTCTGCTGAAACCATGCTACTCCGGTAGGTCAGGTATATCTCCTGATCATAAAATGCTTTAGGTCACCAAACAGATTTTGGCGGTTGACGGTGGATACCTTGGTCATGTTTAATTCCAAAACAATATGGCAGGGAGAGTTAGAAAATCTCACTAGCGAGTAAATTCGAGCGATCGAGCTTTTGACTAGGTCAAGTGGGAGCGATCGCTCTGTGAAGTGGGGGAGAGGACTTGCTCTGTAAAGAAGTTTTAAGTTCACCATTTTTTCATATTTATTCTCTACATTTAGACAAATCAAACTTACTGTTCCTGAATAAGAAGATAGTAAAGTTAAGATGCCAACAATTCGACAGTCATTGGTAGCAAATTTGACTAGACTCTATCCTCTATACAGTGGATGTGGAACTTTCGCTAATAAGCCATTTATTCAAAAGCTTGCTGGTACTAATAACGAGAGTGTGTGGTCACAGGTTCCTGGTGGAGAGATTTTAGTTCCTCTAAATGACTATGTTGGACGTGCCGCGTTTTACGTTGGTGACCTCGATCGTAAGATTACATGGATATGTGCTCAAATTGTCAGACCAGGTGATACGGTACTGGATATTGGTGCAAATATCGGTATGGTTACACTTTGGCTTTCTACACTAGTTGGTAAAAGCGGCAAAGTTCATGCTTTTGAGCCTAATCCTAAGTTGCAGAAGATGCTTGAAGAAACTCTCAACCACAATCAAGTATCTAATGTCTGCTTGCACCCAGTAGCTTTAGGGGCAGAACAAGGCTCGCTCGAATTGCGAATTCCTAGAGTCAATGCTGGAGCCGCTTCACTGATTCGCAATGGAGACTTGATTGACTGCGATGTAGTTGAAGTACCAGTACGCACTCTCTCGGAAATTGTAGAGGAAGAAGGCATAAAGTCTATACGATTGATCAAAATTGATGTTGAAGGTTTTGAAGCTGAGGTGTTGAAGGGTGGACAGGACGTATTGGGGACGATTCGTCCTGAAGCGATTCTTTTTGAACTCAATGAAAGGTTAGAGGGAGCCGTTCGCGATCAACCTGTCATTAAAATCTTAAGTGATTTCGGATATGGATTTTTTTCTATACCAAGATGTCTGTTTCGGATGCATTTAGAGTATTTCGATCCTAATACCTCCAACGCATTAACTGGAAACGATTTTTTGGCTGTGCCTAAAGGGAAATTCTACGAGGATATTGCCAAATTAGTTAACGTATCTGTCTAACAACGTACAATCAATCTTTTCGTTGCTGATGAGGGGAGGTGCGATCGCATCTGACAGTGAAATTCCTCCTCTGAGTGAAGCCATTTGATGCTTCTTTGAAGCTGTGCCAAAATCAAGGCAAGTGTCTCACATTCATGAGTTATGGCTTGGGCATCAGGACAGAAATTGCAGGGTGGTAAGTACACCATTGAGCAAGAACTAGGTGAGGGTGGCTTTGGTATCACCTATCGCGCCAGAGATAATAATGGGCGAAAAGTTGCGATCAAAACCCTGAATAAAACAGTACAAAGCCGCCCTGACTTTGCCAAATTCCAGCAAGATTTCCTGAACGAAGCGCTAAGGTTAGCCAGATGCTCTCATCCTCATATTGTGCGAGTTGATGAAGTCATCCAAGAGGGTCAACTTTGGTGCATAGTGATGGAATACATTGATGGTGAAGATTTAGCCAGTCGAATTGAGAACAAGGGAGCTTTACAGGAAGCTGAAGCCTTACGCTACATTCAACAGATTGGTGAGG
>DATNPC010000216.1:0-9352 GCA_036703375.1 Allocoleopsis sp. | reverse complement strand
ATGGGGAAGCTTCACCTTATTATCTGCGTCAAAGGGTCCTAACTGCTTTAACGACTGCCCAAACTGAGCTCCAGCAAAATTATCCGGGTTGGCGCATCCAAATTTTTGATGCTTATCGACCTGTGGACGTTCAACAGTTTATGGTGGACTACGCGTTTGCTGAGGTGGTTCGGACGCGGAACCTCAATCCAACTTGGCTATCCGACGAGCAACGGCACGCGATTTGGCAGGAAGTCTACAAGATGTGGGCAGTACCTAGCTCCGACCCCATGACACCGCCACCTCACAGTACCGGGGCCGCCGTAGATATTACCCTGGTCGATGCTCAGGGGCAAACCATCGATATGGGTTCTGCAATCGACGAACTCTCGCTTCGCTCTCATCCCGATTACTACGTCAATTCACCCGAACTGCCCTATCACTCCTATCGACAGCTGTTGCATGATGTGATGTACTCAGCAGGATTTCGGCGTCACTTAGGCGAGTGGTGGCATTTTTCCCTAGGCGACCAGATGTGGGCATGGTTGTGCCGTCAAGAAAATCCCCGTCATACAGTAGCAGCTCGTTATGGTCGCGTTGCTCCCACTCCTGCATTGCATTGGTAAGGCATAGAGTTAGATACTCTAAGAAGAGATGGTTTTGTGAAGCACATACCCCTAAACGTTAATCACGACCTATGGCTGCACTAAAACGAGTATATGTTCTTCTATTCAATGCCCGCACGGAAAATGAGGGAATTCACACCATTCAAATTGGCGAGCGCCAAAAAGTGCTGATGTTTGAGTCAGAAGATGACGCCACCCGCTTCGCAATGATGCTGGAAGCTCAAGATTTCCCGGAAGCTACAGTAGAAGAAATGGACGCTGAGGAAATTGAGGAATTTTGCCGCAGTGCTGACTACGACTCAGAGCTAATCGGCGAAGGCATGCTGGCAGTCCCACCAGAAAGCAATGTGGAACAAACTGACTGGCAACCAGAAGCCGATAAAATCGAAGAACCCGAGATATCCGACCTAGACCGCATTCGCCGTCAACTGGAAGGATTATTGTAAACGCCCAATGTCAAAACAATTGAGGATTTTAGATCGTCGATTGTGGATGGATATCCGATCGCAGCGCTCGATGGATATAACTTAAAACGGCTGCTTTCGCCAATCGTCCAAGATTCAAAATCTAAAATCAGGAAGCACTATGAAAAATTTAGAAGAGCGGGGTCACTTGCTCACCGAGCAGGTGAATCCCAACAGTCAGAACCTTGACCAGTTGACATCGCTAGAGCTGGTAGATCTATTTAATCGCGAGGATGCCAAAACACTCGAAGCGATCGCAAATGCCCGAAGCGAGCTGGCCGAAGCGATCGATCGCGCAGCTCAAGCCCTGAATCAGGGAGGACGGCTCTTCTATGTTGGTGCTGGGACAAGCGGACGCTTAGGGGTACTCGATGCCGCTGAATGTCCCCCCACCTTTTGTACGCCACCGGAACTGGTGCAAGGCATTATTGCTGGCGGAGCGGGAGCCTTAGTGCGGAGTTCTGAAGATTTGGAAGATCGGATGGAAGATGGAGCAGAAGCGATCGCCCATCGCCAAATCCACGAACTCGATGTCGTCATTGGCATTACGGCTGGAGGAACTACGCCCTTTGTCCATGGGGCAATCCAAGCCGCTAGACAACGAGGAGCTACAACAATCTTAATTGCCTGCGTTCCGATCGATCAGGTGAAGATAGAAGCCGATTTGGATATCCGGCTCTTGGTTGGCCCGGAAGTGCTAGCTGGCTCGACCAGACTGAAAGCTGGTACCGTTACAAAGATGGCATTGAACATCATATCTACGGGAGTAATGGTACGCCTCGGCAAAGTATATGGCAATCGCATGGTCGATGTAGCCGTTACCAATAAAAAACTGCACGACCGTGCCTTACGAATGTTGCAAGACCTCACCCATTTAAACCGAGAAGACGCCGCTTACTTACTCGAACGTAGCGGACGACGGGTAAAATTAGCGCTTTTGATGCATTGGACGGGACTAGACCCCGAAGCTGGCTCTAGTTTGCTAACCGAACACCAAGGTAATTTGAGAGCCGCTATTCAAAGCTGCCGTTAGTTACTTAGTTATACCATTGTGGTTGAGACTTGCCATACTGGAATTTTTGAAACTACCTACGGGTCAAGCTTTTTTGCATCCAAAATCCCAAATAATTTTCCTTGGGGTTTGTCATTTTCCTAACAACTCAATAACCAATCACTGATAACCAATAACCAATAACTAAAAATGTTTAATGGATCGGAGACTACTGTAACAGCTTTAATCATCCTAGTGGCAATTGGTGTGCTGGGTTGGGGCTTCAATCGTGCCAGATCCTACGGCAAGTTAGGAATCCTTGCTTGGTTACAGTCAGTCGTATTGACAGCTCCTTGGCTGTTGTTTTTTGGCTTATTTGCGGCTGGAATTTACCTCAACATTGTTGGCGTTCTATTTTTGTTAGTGGCTTCAGCCGGGTTATACATCTATTTAGGCAAGCTTTTGCGCGATGCCGGTCAAGATGCGGTTTTACAGGAGCGCGCGAAGCGAATGCTCCACGAAAAACCAGAGGCAGGTGAAGCTCCCAACTCACAGGAGTCAGAACTTCCAACAACTGAAACTCTCACACCTCCCCTCGTTGGCACCAACCCCGCGATGACAGAAATCGTGCCAATTCCAGATGAAGACCTCAAAAGTCTTCAGGGAATTTTTGGGATCGATACCTTTTTTGCCACGGAAACTATTCCTTATCAGGAAGGGGTGATTTTTAAAGGCAATATGCGGGGAACAGACCCAGCTGAAGTGTATTCCCGATTGTCTGCCAGTGTAGAAGAACGCCTTGGCGATCGCTACCGACTCTTTTTAGTGGAAAGCCCAGAAGGGAAACCCGTTGTCATTGTTCTCCCCAGCAGCAACGATCCTCAACCGGCAACCGTCGCTCAGAAACTCCTGTCCGTTGTTTTGCTCATTGCTACCATTGCCACGAGCTTGGAAGCAGCAGGAATATTGCTTCAATTTGATTTCTTCGGCAATCCAGGGCGATTTCGGGAAGCGTTGCCAATCTGTACAGGCATTTGGACAGTCTTCGCCGCTCACGAATTCGGTCACTGGTGGCTGGCTAAGCGCCACAACGTCCGTCTCAGCTGGCCGTTTTTCATTCCTAGCTGGCAAATTGGCTCGTTTGGTGCAATTACTCGCTTCGAGTCTCTCATTCCAAACCGAGCCGCGTTATTTGATATTTCGATCGCTGGCCCAGCAGCTGGCGGGATTGTTGCACTACTGCTACTGATTGCAGGATTGATACTTTCTCATAGCGGCAGTACGTTTCAAGTCCCCGTTCAATTCTTCCAGGGTTCTATCTTAGTAGGCACTCTAGCACGAATTTTCCTCGGTGACTCATTACAGCAAACGGTAGTGGATGTCAATCCTCTCACGATTATCGGTTGGCTGGGTTTAGTCGTGACCGCACTCAACTTAATGCCCGCCGGTCAGTTGGATGGCGGGCGAGTTGTCCAAGCCATCTATGGGCGTAAAACCGCTCGACGCACTACGATCGCAACGATGATTGTGCTGGGCATTGTTGCTTTGATCAATCCAGCAAATCCGCTCGTTCTGTACTGGGCGATTGTAATTCTGTTCTTGCAACGGGCTTTGGAACGTCCTAGTCTCAATGAAATTACAGAACCGGATGATACTAGAGCATTAATTGGTTTGGTGGCGCTGTTTTTAATGGCAGCAACGCTGATTCCTTGGACTCCTGCTTTAGCGGTTCGTCTGGGAATTGGGAGTTGAAACGGTAAGCAGTGAGCAGCGAACAGTGAAACTGGTAGTAGTGAAGATCGAAAGAGAGTTGAAGAAATCTTGGCACACACCGCATCGATTCATGGTGCGTGTACTGATGGTTCCGATTTGATGCTCTAATCCCATTCGCAAATGCGACACGAGGACACTTGCGCTATTTGAGGTAGGAAACACATCCTGCGCTCCGATGTGATGTAATTTCTGAAACCTCAAGCTCAAAAAGAAAAATCTTCAAAACTGCATAAGGTCAAACTAACCAGAGATATGACCAGGCGTACTTGTAACAAAAAAAGTCGAAGAGTTTGACCTATGGCAGTTGTTCGCACGGATGAGACCCTCAATGGAACCGATGCTAATGATACGTTCAACCCCGGCTTGGGCAATGACCAAGTAAATGGTTATGGCGGCGATGACCTGTTAATTCTGGACTACTCGGTAGGAGATACGGGTACAGGGATGAACCTCTTTACCTTGAGTGCTAGTGATGGTGCGTATGGTGAAGGATATCGCTCCACTGCAACAGGCAGTTATGTCGATCTCGACCGAATTGATTTTTATGGCATCAACCGTTTCCAGATTACAGGCACGAGCAAAGACGACAAGATCAGTGGCTGGAAAGGCAATGACACGATCAACGGTGGGGCAGGCAATGACACTATCGGCAATGGTGCTGGCGGCAATGACAGCCTGAATGGGGGAGCGGGTATCGACACCCTAAACCTGGACTTATCGAATCAGACCAGCAACATTACCATCACTAACCCCTCCACAGGACTCAACCTCCCCGGCCTTGTCAGTGCGAGCAATTTCGAGAACTTCCAAATCACCACTGGCAGTGGCAATGACTTCATTACCCAGGCAGGAGTAATCGGTGGTGCAGTCTATCGAGGTAATGATGAATTCACTGGTGGTAATGGTAACGATAGCCTCAATGCTGGTTTAGGCAATGACACTGTATCTGGCGGTGAAGGCGATGACCTGCTGATTCTGGACTACTCGGTAGGAGATACGGGTACGGGGATGAACCTCTTTACCCTGAGTGCTAGTGATGGCGCTTATGGTGAAGGATATCGCTCCACTGCAACAGGCAGTTATGTCGATCTCGACCGAATTGATTTTTATGGCATCAACCGTTTCCAGATTACAGGTACTAGCAAAGACGACAAGATCGCTGGCTGGAAAGGCAATGACACGATCAACGGTGGGGCAGGCAATGACACTATCGCAGGTGGCGACGGTAATGACATCCTAACTGGAGGTCGGGGCAATGACACCTTAACGGGGGATGGCGGTAATGACACCTTAATTGGGGGTGCTGGTGCAGATCAATTTGTCTACGATACTGGCTTAACTTTCACGACTACTGCTGTAGGAGTAGACACTATCAGGGGCTTCCGTAGAGGTACAGACAAAATCGTCCTGGACAAAAACACATTTACTGCCCTCACCAGCGCGGCTGGAGGTGCTTTAAATAGCAGTGATTTCGCCGTAATTAATGCAGCTACAAATGGCACAGTGATAGCCGGAAGTAGTTCTGCCAAAATTGTTTTCAACTCTTTTAATGGCGACTTGTTCTATAACCCAGACGGTTCTACAGGTGGGCTGGGAACAGGAGGATTATTTGCCCATCTCTCTGGGTTAACCTCTCTATCTGGCAGTGACTTCTTAGTTCAATATTGAGAAGCGACTTGAGGTGTGTTGTCTAACGCGCACCTAAATTTCATCCTTTAGGTTTTTGAGAAAACCTCGATTCCTCTTACTGTCCCCAGCCTTCCCCTTCTCCCCGCCAACCTAACTGCTATTTCTTACCAGCCATGAAAGAATCATTAGTTAATTCCAACCATAGAAGACCTAATCTTCGCCATTTCTATGCTTATAAAAAAGATGGCGTTTTCCAATCGGGATTGAAACTCGATTATGTCCGTCTCAAAAATACGGTTATGGCTCCTAGGGAGGAGGCAGAACTAGATGAAGACATCAGGTTGATTCGTACAGGTGTGGCAAAACGCAAAGAGGTATTTTACCTCGACACGAGAAACTTTACATCGTTAACTCCCCGCATTGCTCTAAGGTTAGCATTTCTTCTATCTACGTTCGCAAGTATTGCCACTGTTTTTTCTGGACATATTTTTGATAAAACTGATTTGAGCAATAACGTTTTTCTGATTTTTTTAATTTTCTATGTCTCTAACTTCTTAACGACTTATATCGGTTGCATTTTTTTAGTCTTTGTCTTCACTGTAATTCTAAAGCTTGTCTATGGTTTTGTAGGCATAACTAGGTTTAATGTTTTGACTACAATTTTTAACATCACTTTTTTATTGATGTTACTACTGAGTTCATCTCTGCTATTTTTCCTTCTATGGAATCCAGCCTTTAAGGGCAATATTCATGGATCGCTTGTAGGAATAATGGCTTGGACGATTATACTGCCTGCTTTGACCACACTTTTAAGCGGTATCAATATTAAGAAACACCGCCGCATTAAAGTTGAAACTGAGTGGCGAGTTAATGAAAGAGTTTATCAAGAGCATCTCAACCACGACAATATACCAGTTATTTATCCTACAAGAGCGCGAGATTTTTATCCCCTCAACCCATTGGAGTATAGGACTCTAATTGCCTACCGAGAAGCTCAAGGCGATCGCAAGCAAGTAAGGAAGCTGCTGAAAAGCTGGCGAACAAAACCGCTGGTGATTGAAGAAGATGCAAGACTGTTCTCGCTCCAAAATTCCAATCCATTAAGAAGACTAGGCATTTTCTTATTCAGGATAACTGCATCCCTGATTGCTATGGTTGTGGAACTTTTTGGGAAACCAACTAACAACAAAATTTTAAACACTTTAGCACAGTGGTTGAAAATCCAGGGAATCAATCGAACTTATTGGATTTATCAAGAATGCGAGGCAGCTCTAAGACGGCTGATGACCACACAAGGCTCATCGCGCGAAACTAGTTGAGTGCGAATGAAAATAGTTTTCAGCGATCGCGAATTTGTGTTACTTCAGCTTCTCTTGTCTTAGAAAGCCTATTCTTCTCATTGTTTTTCCTGCCAAATTGTGACATGGTCTGAATGTTCTACCAATAAACAAAATTTCCCTGTATCCAGCTCGGCTTGACACAGCTCGATCGCTTTTTGGCGGAAGCGTTTGGAGAACGACAACCCTTCTACGAGTAGCTTGTCTCGAAAAACTAATTCAGACGTAATTTGGTTCAGTATGCCCTGCGATTTTAGTTCATCTGCCTGAAAAATTAGCTGTCCGATCTCAAGTGAGGATACATTCAACCCTTGAGAGGTTGGAGGCTGGTGGATTGGACTACTACCATTCACCTTCACCTCTTTAACTAGGAGGATAAATTCGCTAATTCGGATAACATCATTGGGCTTCAGGAGGAAGTTCTCGTTAGTCGGAGCTGATTGTTTGTTGACTTGAGAACCTCCCGTGCTGCCGAGATCGGTAAAGTAATACTGTCCTTCTTTGTACACAATCCTGCCGTGTACGCGACTCACTTCAGGGCTAGTCAGAACAATATCGCAGCTAGGATGTCGGCCAATGAGTCCTCCACCTTCAATTAGAGTTTCTGGTGTCAGTTTTTTTCCCTGAGACTCACCGGTTTGCTCATCAATGACTACGAGTTCGATCATAGTTACTACAAGTTCAGGATTTTGACTGAATTGTTAGAATATTGTGCGCTCATCTTCTGGGTTGACCCGATCGCTTTGCTTACGCCTCATCTGGGTTGGCTCATCCGCTGCATTTTGTTTCTGAGAAGGCATAGCATGGGTTGGCTCATCCGCTAAATATTGCTTCTGGGAACGCCCAGCTTGGGTTCGCTCGTCTACCGAGTTTCGCTTTTGAGAAGGCTTAGTCTGGGTGCGTTCGTCTGCCAAGTTTCGCGTTTGGGAAAATTTAGTTTCGGTACGTGCATCGGATATATTCCTCTTTGGCGTGGGTTTGGGTACCGTCCGATTGCCTCCCGAACTAGCTTTTGGAGAATGCCAAACTGCGGCTTGCTGCTTTGCTAAATTTTTCCTCTGGGAACGTTTAGAGGAAGCTGAAGCGTCGATTTGCCGTTGTAGTAACGACCATAAACCTAAAAGAATTAGGATGGAAGCGAACGCTACAATAGCCCAAACTATCGTTAATTCCATACTGAGCGACACGTCAGCTTGATAACGATTACCTCTACCAGCAATCTAACAACCAATCCGGACGGCGATCGCATTTTCCCCCTTAGGACAGAAGGTGATGATGACTTATGGCGGCAAGAATCTGGCGGGACACAGTCTTTGTTAATATTCCTTTTCTTGACAATGAGTCACTTTTATATTGGAAAGTTCCTAAATCAAGAGTACCCATGAGGGTACTGTCAAAGCCTCAGCATATTGCTCAAAATCTATAGAATTCACTTCTAGCGACAACGCTCAAAGATTAGCATTCTATCCAAAATTCCAATTAAACGAATCGGGATTAGTCATCAACCATTCTCTTGCTTCGCGTTTCGATAACGGAACATACCGAATACTAAATAGGAAAATAATGGCAACCAATCCAACGGCTCAAACGACAGATTTTTCCCGCGATGTCATAGGGCGCTATGTTTGCAATGGATTAGATGAAGCGCTACGCAGCACGGACAAAACTATACGCCCTGATGCTCGTCCCTTCGACATGATTGTCATTGGAGGCGGCAGCTTTGGTGCAGTTTTTGCTCAACACCTGTTCTCTACTGACAAGGCACACAGCCATCGGATTTTGGTACTCGAAGGCGGCCCGTTTGTGGTACCCGAACACGTACAAAATTTGCCGATGTTGGGACTCGATCCTCCAGGCGCAACCAGCATCGCCGATCTGAGAAATATGGGTCAAGATCGCACGCCGCGTAATGAAGTGTGGGGGCTGCCTTGGCATTCCACTACTAAATTTCCAGGTTTAGCCTATTGTATGGGTGGGCGATCGCTATTTTTTGGGGGTTGGTCGCCGCAACTGTTGGATACCGAGACACCGACAAGTTTATGGCCTAGCACCGTCCTTGCTGAGTTGAACAGCCAGTACTTCCGTCAAGCGAGCGAGCAGATTGGCACCAACGCCACGAACGATTTTATCTACGGTTCGTTACACGAAGCACTGCGCCAGGTTCTATTCCAAGGCATCAACAGTAACAAGGTAACAGACGCCATTCCACTCGCACAGTTACCACTGCATCTCGATGACGTACCACCCGGCCAAGAAAACTTATTCAAATTAGAGGCTCCGTTAGCGGTTCAAAGCAATACACCTCGTTCGGGCTTTTTCCCATTCAATAAGTTCAGTACTGCACCGTTGCTGATTAAGGCATCATGTAAAAATAACTTGAACAATTTCCCTCAGAGTTAGATCATGAGAATGTATAGCGTTTCCTTGACTGATGAGGTACAAACAATTCTTGTCCCATAAGGATTTCAGCCATAACAATGCACCTCACATGACGGAGAAATGCTATAAACGAATTAAAGCCTGATATGTCTGAGAACCAGGTAGTCGAAAGCA
>DATNPC010000215.1:0-12875 GCA_036703375.1 Allocoleopsis sp. | reverse complement strand
TAGAGTTCCCGGAGGTAATATGCCCTCGTCGTTCTCTTCATCAGTTGGTTCTGTATCCTGAACCAATAAGTTCTTCTCAGCCGTTAACTCTAGATCGTGGATCACCTGTAACAGTTTGTACTGTAAATGTTCCTTCTCCTTTTCCTGTTGTTCAGCTTTCCGTTGCGCTTCGTCGAACCTTGTTCTTAGAACTTGAGTCATCTGGTTAAACGTGGTTGCAAGTTGACCCAGTTCCTTCGACGAGTATTCTGTCATTGGGAGACTCCAGTCTCCATGAAGTACTGCCTCAAATCGATTCTGGAACTGTTCTAGATCGCGATTAAGTCGCGTGCTAACCCCTTGCCCTAACATCCACGTTATTACTCCAACTGTAACCCCTGTTACCATAGCTTCCCAACCTAGGGTAGCTAGTTGAGATGAGCTAGCACTGCCTTGCTGCACAACATTAGGTACAGAAGTTTGCAGAACGAAAAACACCACCGCTGCAGAAATCAGAGCGGCTGTACAGCCTATGACCAGTTGTTGAGTTTTGAAAGAAGCATTGGCAAAGGCTGCGAGCACTCCTAGCCTACGGTTGGGTATGGACTCACCTGGAGAACTCTTATCTAAATTCAAATTAGGTAGCGGCTCTGAAGCGCTCAACGATTCCCCTGGTTCTTGAAGTTTTTGCATAGAACATAAAGTCAGCACTGAAGTGCTTGGTTTAAGCAAGATGACAGCAGTTCACTAGCTGTGGTTTACCAGTTTTCATCCATCCAGTCTACTCACTCAGCTCCTCGATCGGTTGAACTTGTTTAACTGGATGGATTGCTGGTTTATACAATGTTCGAGCTGTCCGTTGAGATATAGCGTTCTAGCGAGCAAAACGGCTTTTCTGGAAGTTTTCCCGTTGACGGGCGCGAGCTTCAGAAACTTGCTTATTCGCGACAGCTTTATAGGGAGCTACAGCGTCCTGCCATCTATCCTCACCAAATAACGCATCCAATTCGGCTAGTTCATCCGGTGTGCTTCCTTCCTCTGAGGCTATTAATGCAGCAGCTCGATACTCCTCGGTTGCTTCTTTCAATAAGCCCTGGCGCTGGTAGAGATCTCCCCAGAGTTCATGCATTCTGGCTTGAATCGTCTTAGTCCGAGGCATCTGCCTCAAAATCTCAGCCGCCTCATCCAGCTGATTCACTTTGATTAACGCTTCTACCAATCCCAATTGAGCAATAGGTGGCGTGTCTGGATTCAATTTCAGGGCTGTCTCAAACGCTTCTATCGCACGAATATAGTCTTTTTGTTCTAGATAGATACGACCTACCCCATACTGAGTGCGCCATCTCGTCGGGTCAATATTAAGTGCCGATTTCAGTTCAGAGAGGGCTTCTGCCAGCTTTCCTTGCTTGTGATAAACTTGGCTCATTAGTAGGCGCACGGAGATTAGCTGAGGATTGAGGCGCTGAGCTTTGCGCCACTGCTCAATAGCGCGATCGTAATCCTCTTGCTTGGCAAGAACCTGACCAATTCCCTGAAGACCTTCGGTACAATTAGGGTCAATATTGAGAGCCGCCTGAAATTTTTCTAGAGCTTGTTTAAGTTTGCGCTGTCTGAGATGAGCCTGTCCTGCACCGATATAGGCTTGAGTCATCAGAGGATCTATCCGAATCGCTATCTGGAAATGTCTTAGAGCATCTTCGTAAAGTTCCTGTCTGAAAAACACGTTGCCAGCACCGAGATGGGCAAATTTCGACCCTGGATTGTTTTGTATGATCGTCTCAAATTCCTCCAAAGCTTCATCAAATCGCTGTTCTCTGGCTAAGCCAAAAGCGAACTTGAGCTGATCCTTATCACTTTTGCCAACTCGCTTTACCTGAGGAGTAAAATTTGTCATAGGTACTCTCTAGTCCAACTAATGATTTATTGTAGTGCGTCAATTATGGCACCTGTGGATTGTGGAGAGCGAACTTATTAGTTTTTTGAATTATTTTAATGTAAATGCTCTCTGGTTGGGATTATCGGCGTCTTGGAAATTTTCAGATAATGTCATGAGGTCTACTAAGTTTTTAAGGGTTTAAATGAGTAAAACCTAAAGATATATGAAGCCAGAGACAACTTAGAATTAAGCTAAAAACCCTGAAACTATATCATCTACCAAGGAGACCGTTATCTGACTAATGTATAAGACTTTTCATAATTGTTTTCGTCAAGATTTGACTATAACGCAAATAACTGACAGAAAAACTGGGGCTAAGCGTTATCTGATTAAAGATTCAAATTCTGGAGAGACATTTGAATTTGGCGAAGAAGAGTATTTTCTTTGTAAATCCATGGATGGTGTCGCAACACCATCACAAATACTATCCAATTTTAAAAGTAGTTTTGGATTATCACTGACTGAAGATGACTTTCATGCCTTTTCAATACAGATTTCAGAATTCGGTCTTTTAGAGCCAATCAAGCAAACCGTTTTCGCCAATCCATCTTCATCCACCTATTTAGAGAAGAGTCAAGGTCACTTTGAATCTCCTCAAGTAATAGAGGATAGTAATCAGAGCGAAGATATAGAACCAGTAGTAACAGCTAAAAATCAATCATCAAAAAATAAAAAAGGCCCCATTTATCTTTGGTGCCTACCTAATCCTGGTTCTAAGTTTACTTTAGTAGCATCAGCGATTCAGTCATTCGGTCAATTTTTCAAATTATTGGTTTGGGGGCTGATTCCAGGTCTTCCTATTGCTTTTTTTACCTTTTTTAACAATCAGCCTGTTTTTTGGCGAGACATTGCTTCCTCAGTCGAAGCTCTTCCTTATTTAACTGTTTATATTTTCAACGTAACTTTTGTATCTTTAACTGCTAAATTTGCTCAAGGTGTAGTCTGTGCTTGCTATGGTGGCACGGTAAGAAAATTTGGCTTGGTACTCGCAGCTGGATTTTTTCCTCGGTTTTACATGGATCGAGAAGGGATATGGCCGCTGAACACTAGGCAGCAGCTGTGGACTTTTGCCACTCCCTTAGTCAGCAGACTTATTTATTTTGTTCTGGGAGTTTTTGTTTGGTATTGGACTCGTAGCACAGGAACTACGCTAGGAACTTGGGCTCTTTTACTTGCCCATGCTAGCTTTCTTGATTTTTTGCTGGATGGTTGCCCTCTATTACCTGTTGACGGCTATTTTTGGGCAGTCACTTATTTTCGCCTTCCTCCTACCTTTATGGGACGAGTGTATTTAGTTTGGCAAATGGTACTCAGTCGTCGTCCTTTACCACCCGATTTATCTCTTAGAGAAAAGTGGGGAATGCTAGTCTATGGACCGCTGGCAGTAGTTTTTTGGTTATCCATGGTGCTGCTCATCGCTTATTCTATAGCTACTGGGCTGGCAGAAAACTTTCCTAATATTTTTGGGAGAGCAACTTCGGCAATACTTATCGGTGCATTTGCTGTTGCTGCTTTACGTCAACCGATCGCATTCTTTTTCAAAAAGAAGGATAAGACGACGCCCTCTAGGCGGACTTCGGATTTAGAAGACCCTTTAATCACTAAAGGGTCAACTACTCGGAAGAATAAACCGAACTTTTGGCAAAAGAAAGAATTTCGGTTCTTAATTCTGTTGGTGTTGGGTCTGCTACTTTTATTCCCCTATCCTTATCGCCCAGGGGGGCAAATTCAGTTATTGCCTCCAACCCAGCAATCTATCCAAGCCCAGGTAGAAGGGCAGATTATCAAAGTCATGTTCAACGGGGGAAATGGGCAATGGATAAAAGCAGGAACTCCTATCGCTGTAATGGAAGCTATTGATATAGAAAATAGTGTTCTCACTCAACAGGAGCAAATCAAAAACCAGCAAGCAATTGTGGAAAAGCAGCAAGCTAATCTCAACAAACTGCTAGCTACACCAAGAAAAGAAGATGTAGAAGTGGCGCGACAGCAAGTTGAGGTCGCTAAACAAGACGTAGAAGTAGCCAGACAGCAAGTTGAGGTCGCTAAACAAGACGTAGAAGTGGCGAAAAAGAAGCTGGAAACTGCCATATCTAGGGCTGACTTTAGTACTCAAGAGGCTTCACGCTTTGAGGAGTTGTATAAGGGAGGCGTGGTGTCTCGGCAAACTTTTGAAGATAAGCAAAAGCAAGCTGAAACAGATCGGATAACGGTAGAGGAAAATCGCCAAAATGTAGCGGCAAAGCAAAAAGAGGTGGGATCGAGCCAAAATGAGTTGCTCACCAAGCAACAAACTGTAGCACAACGACAAGCGAATCTTGAGTTGGTGTTGAGCGGTCCCTATCCCGATGATATCCAAGCCGCTCGCAAAGAACTCGAAGCCGCTCGCGCAGCGCTTCAACGTCAACAGCAACAGTTGAAGTACGATCGCGAACAGCTGCAACGGACTCAACTGCTAATGCCTATCGATGGATACCTCGTCACTGCTTATCTCGATCAAAAGGTAGGCAGTTACTTGAAGAAAGGGAGTACCTTTGCCATCGCTGAGGACGATCGCCGAATTCAGGGAGAATTAAGAGTAGCTGAGTATGACGTGGGGGAATTTAAGCTGGGTGCCTCAGTGGAAATTAAGCTCTGGGCTTATCCCAATCGACCGTTTATCGGCAAAGTGGTTTCAATCCAACCGGCTGCTTCTGCTGAGAATTCTTCTAGCTTCACAATTAAAGCACCAACATCCAACATTACAGACCGCTTTGTCAGGGTCATTGTAGATATTCCCAATGCGGACAAAATTCTGAAATCGTCCATGACGGGTTATGCGAAAATCAGCGGAAGCACGCAACCTGCAATCGTTGCGTTTACTCGTCCGATTGTTCGCTTTATCCAAATTGAAATCTGGTCTTGGTTGCCGTAACGTCAAATGACAAGCAAGTCTTGACTCGACTGTAGCAGTTCCCGCTCAGTTGGCTAACTCCGTGTAAACCACAATAAGACGGATGGTACTAAATTCGCTGGGTTTGGACCGCTTTTTGATACTTTGTCCAAATAGATTCGTCCTAATAGGTAAAAACCTGTATTTTCAGGTTTTCTTCCTACATAAGGAATACCAACACAAAAGAGTTCGTTATCGCAATTACGCGTTATTTTAACAGCGTATAAATTGGCAGATTTCTGCGTTGGTAAATACTGATTAGCTGAACCTTTTGTGTATAATCCAACGAACGTAAAAGTTGAGTCGTTACTTTGTGTAGTTTTTGATTCGTGAGAAATATAAGTAGCTAAAGTTTTATCACCAACTAGAGTATGATTTACGCCCAGTAGCATCAAAACATCATTACTGTTGGCACTTAGCTGAATATTACAATTCCTTCCTCCTAACGGCGGGAATGGAGCAAAATCGCAGGAGAAATTTGTATAAAGGGCATCTGGTGAATCGTACTGACAAAATGAAAGATTCTTGCGACACTCCTCTGGAGCGAAGTGTAACAAATCTTCAGTGAGACGAGCCTTTAATTTGTATCCTTGTCGATTATAAGCTTTAGTAACTGCCTGCTCTAGTTCTTTAAGTTTCTGGTCGGTGCCAGTCCTGTACTCAACGTTATTGACTCTAAGAGTATCTTCCCACTTAGGTAGATTATCAAACGTTATATCACCATTGATGCCAGGAGCTTTAATAAACAATACCTGAGTAAGCGGTGCAGTTTGTTTGACAAAGCTTTCGACATACTTTCTTTCTGTATCGCTCTGTGATGTAAGACGAAGTGCTAGTGCAAGCTGGTCGGGATAAGGTGTACTTCCCACATTAGCTATGCTTGCTGGAATAAGGTAGCTATTAATGATTTGGTCAGGCACACCTGTTGCTCGCAAGGAATTTTTAATGGCATTAAGAGTGTTTGTGCTAGCTGTAATAATCAGAACATATTTACCATTAGCGTCCAGCTTGAGACTATCCCGATTAGGACTCAGACCCACACTACTTCCAATCTCGGTATACTGACTGGGTGAACGTGAAGTGTGAGTATAACTTTGGTAAATCGTGAAGCTATAGTAAGTCAAATTTTGAACGGGAGACAGATTGCCCGATACAACTAGTGCGTCACTGCCATCCAACTGAAAGCATGGGCGACTGCTCTTGCAGATCGTTGACTTTATCCCAGAAACGTTGGTTTTAAACCAGACATACTGGGTGTTGGAACTGCCACGACACGTAGGATCAGCGCAAGGAGGTGGAAGAGGTGGTGCGCCTGTAATCCCGAACCTCGCACAGCTACAGGATTTGCCTATAGTTGGCTGACCGTCATAGACGACGTAACCTGCTGGTAGTGTGCTGACAAATGACCCTTGTGCAGGTACCGAACGAAAAACAATTACTAAAGCGACAGCTATGCCGAGCAAAAGAGACAGCCGCTTACCTAGTTGAATTTTCATCTTGACCCCCTTTGAAAGCTATATAGCTTTCAAAAGATGCTCTTTTTAAAGAATACAGCGAAAGCTGGCAGACAGTACATAACAGTACCGAAAAGTCAATATTTTTAATGAAAGAAAAACGTAGATGAAACAACACAGGCTCCCTTCTTTATTACCAAAAGCAGGAAGCCTTGATTTTTGTCCTTTCAGGTGCTAGTTGTCCAGTTTAAGGAATTATTGTCCGACTTACCGAATCCATAAAAGTCTTGCCACACAAGGCTTTTACTGAATATAGCCAAAGGCTATGTCGTCACACAAAGTTTCAGGCGCTTTATGCCATAAGGCGTGAAAGCCTCTAAGACGATGTTTCAGGAATTAAATGCCATTTCTTGTATAATCCGGGTGATGATTAGCTTGCCATTTCAATGAAATGCCAGATTCTCGTACTCACGTAACTCAGTCGTCCGCGCATGAAGCAGAAGTCTCGCAATCACAGCCCAATACTTCTAGCACTCAAGATTGCACAATCCTGACTGAGCTATCCGAAGAGGCAAAGCTCAGAATGGAATTGATTGACGCCATTCGTCAAGCTCCTGATAAAGATACCCGGAAACAAAAAATTCAGGAAGCAGCAGACGAGCTAGGGAAACACCCTAGAACGATAACCCGGATGCTTGACAAAGTTGAGAGGGAAGGTCTAGCCGCCCTTGGTCAAACGATACGCAGCGATAAGGGTACGCGCCGTATCTCCAAAGACTGGGAGCAATTCATTATCAAAACTTACTTGGATGCCTATAAAAACGGTTTGCGAATGAGCCGTCACCAAGTTTGGTTAAGAGTCAAGGGATATGCAGAATTAGAGCTGGGATTAAAGAAAGGACAGTATCCTTCTCACTGGACAGTCTATGAAATTTTGAAGCCCTATGTAGAGGAGAAAACCAGAAAAGTACGGCATCCAGGACAAGGGCTGCGACAGTACATTAAAACCACTAATGGAGATTTAGAGATTGAGCGCAGTAACCAAATCTTCCAAGCTGACCATACTAGATTAGATATTCTGTTGGTAGATCAGGATGGAGAAGAAATAGGTTGCCCCTTTTTGACGCCCGTAATAGACAGCTATTCCGGTTGCATTATGGGGTTCTATCTAGGATTTGAGAGTCCGGGTTCCCATGAAGTTGCTCTGGCATTGCGCCATGCCATTCTGCCCAAAGCTTACGGTTCGGAGTACGGACTCAAAAAAGAGTGGGGTACTTTTGGTACTCCTGAGTATTTTCTAACCGACCGTGCCAAAGAATTTAAGTCGGAACACCTCAAGCAAATTTCGATTCAACTGAATTTCAATCTCCGTTACCGAGCTTATCCCCAACAGGGAGGTTTAATAGAAAGTGTCTTTGACAAAATTAACAAGGAAGTTCTCTGTGTCCTTCCGGGTTATAAAGGGTCAAATGTACAAAAACGCCCACCGCAAGCTGAAAAGAATGCTTGTTTGACTCTTGATGATTTAGAAAAACAGCTCGTGAGGTACTTTGTTGACCATTACAACCAGCACCTCTATCCCAGAGTCAAAAACCAAACACGCTTTGAGCGATGGCAAGCAGGGTTGGTAGTACCCCCAAAGCCTCTTGATGAGAGAGAATTAGATATTTGTTTGCTTAAAGCAGTACGACGTAAGGTTCAGAAGTATGGCTCCGTGCAATTTAAGAACCTAGTTTATCGAGGCGATTGTCTTGTGGAGCATCAGGGGGAATTAGTGACGTTAAGGTATGACCCAAGAAACATCATTACTCTCCTTGCCTACCGTCCAGAAAAAGAGGGTCAACCAGCACATTACTTAGGCGTCCTCAAAGCTAGGGATTTAGAACAAGAGCGGCTATCTCTAGATGAACTAGAAAGGATGAATCGCAAAATTCGTCAGGAGGGTGAGGCGATTGATAGCTCTTCGATTCTGTCGGAAATTATGGATCGAGATAGCTTTGTCAAGCAGAAGCTCAAAGGGAAGAAGGCACGTAGGAGAGCAGAACAGGCTCGTAAAGAGCGTACATCCCAACCCTCTAAAGTGATTGAGCTAAGACCCAGAAGCGCAGTATCACAGAAAATTACGCAGCAGGAAGATGTAGTTGTGTCTATATGCCAGCCAACAGAAACAGAGCCATCTGCACTGGAGGAAAACGTAGTTGTATTCGTAGGTGAGCAAGCCCAAGCCGAGGGTGTAGAGTCTATATATGAACAAAGTGAGCCAGAGGTACACTTAGCTAGGGTTGTCAGTCAAAACTGGAACCAATACTTAGAAGATAATTGGTAGAACAAGTGGCACGGGCAAAAGTAGCTCCACAAGACAGACGTGAAAACCTCCCTCTATCTCCTGACCTAGAGGCTGAAATCGAACGACTGGGCAATAGCGACCCTTACATTGAGACACAGCGCGAGATAGAGTTTTATGCCTGGTTGAACGACCAGCGGGACTCCCAAGTATGCGGTCGCGTCATGGCAGATAAGGGGGCTGGTTTATCGAGGGTATGCCAACACTATCGGATGCAGCATATCCGGCAACGAGGTGGGGTGCAACAGATTCCCGTCTCAGTGGTTTATATCGAAGCTCCTCCATCTTGTACGACACGGCGGTTGCTAATCGCGATTCTTGAAGCTCTAAATGTGCCACTAAAAGGGGGGCCGCTGAAAGATTTACGCTCGCGTGTACGGGGGAATCTGAAGGGATACGGAGTCAAACTGCTAATTGTCGATGATGCAGAGCAGTTGAAATTTGGGGCACTGGTTGAAGCAGCGAAGGTTTTTGAAGTCTTAAGAATCCCGATTATTCTTGCAGGTACATATCACCTGGATAACTTGATTCAACAAAAAGGCTATGACTGTGTTTACAATTCGTTCTTACATTTTTATGAGTTTAAGCCTTTGACTAAAGCTCAAATCAAGCCAGTGGTAGAAGCTTGGGTCACTAATACGCTGAACACTCCACTGTGGTCTGATGTATCGGAATTATTAAATGATTCAACGCTGTCGCTTCTCTATCAAAGAACTAAAGGGTTAAGGGAGCCACTGTACGAAATTCTCCGAAAGACGGCAATTTTATCCTTGAGAAAACAACAGCGCAAAATTGATAATGCTGTCCTTCATGAGGTACTAAAAGGATGCAGCGTACCGCGTGTGACATCCAGGAATTTGGCTTCGGTTTGATTGAGCGGCGTGGAATGATGAGGGACTGATAATGGAGATAGAGAAACCTCAACTTCGACCTGGGTACGTTGAACCCTACGAGGGGGAAAGTATCAGTCACTATTTGGGACGGTGGCGACGCGAAGAAGCTAATAGTGTCTCGTCTGCTGGCGGCTTGGGTCGGATGGCAGGTATTGGTTCGGTGACAGCACGATGGGAGAAGTTCTACTTTAATCCTTTTCCTTCTCGGCAGGAATTAGAAGCGGTGGGTAAATTGATTGGGTTAGATGCTCAATTGTTGGCGCAGATGCTTCCGCCCAAGGGTGTGGGGATGAAGCACAAGCCGATTCGGTTGTGTGGGGCTTGCTACGGCGAGTTGCCTTGTCCTCGGATTGAGTGGCAGTTTAAGGATGCCTATAAGTGCGATAGTCATCAGTTGCGTTTATTAACTAAATGCACCAACTGTGAGACACCGTTTCCAATTCCAGCATTATGGGTAAAAGGAGAATGTCCCCATTGTTTTTTGCCGTTTGCGACGATGGCGAGGCGTCAGAAGCCTTGTTAATGTTGGCAGTTAGTCACAGTATGTGACTAACTTGCTTCGGATTAATACTATCCTTGCTGATGAAATCAGAAATTCGGAGTTCACTTGTTTCAATTAGTGAAGCTTTAAATACGGCTTCCGGGAAAAGGTAGCTACAAACACTTAATTTCTTTTGAGGATTATATACAAGAATTAGTAAGTATTTGACAACTCTCCTTTCAATTCGTCAGGGGTGCGTACTGCTATGAGCCTCATCACTATTCGCGGTTGTAGTTTAGAGATGATTCGCGCTCTAGCCGCCGAAATTCTAGCCAATCATACCGTCGAGCCTAAGCCGAATCAGAATCAGCAGACCCAAACTAAAAAGGACAAGAACACTAAAAAAGGCAAAACTGACGAAGTCCCCTCTACACTGTTCCATAAATTATTTGGCATTTACGAAAAGACAGAAGATTTCGTCACGCGGTGCGCTCTCGCCTATCTTCTGAAAAATGATTGCCAAGTGAGCTACCTTGAGGAAGACCCAGACGAATTTACTAGGAAGCGGCGCAAAAAAGAAATAGAAATTGAACGCCTCAAGGAGCAACAAAAAAGTCGGATACCTAAAGGTCGGGATTTAACGGGACACAAGTGGTTAGAGGCGTTAGAGATAGCGACTCATAGCGTTCCTAAGAACGAAGATGAGGCAAAAGCTTGGCAGGCGGTACTTTTAAGAAAATCTAGCTCTGTACCATTCCCCATAGCTTATGAAACCAACGAAGATATGACTTGGTGCAAAAACCCCCAAGGTCGCATCTGCGTTCGGTTCAATGGCTTAAGTGAACATACCTTTGAGGTGTGGTGTGACCAACGCCAACTCCACTGGTTTCAACGCTTCCTAGAAGATCAAGATACGAAACGTAATAGTAAAGACCAGCATTCCAGCAGTTTATTTACCCTGCGTTCTGGACGAATTTCCTGGCAGGAGCGTCAGGGAAAAGGCTCGAAGTGGAACGTACATCGTCTGATTCTCCATTGTGCTGTTGACACTCGCCTATGGACGGCTCAAGGAACTCAACAGGTCAAGAGCCAAAAAGCCACTGAAATTGCCAAAATCATAACCAAAACAAAAGAGAAGGGCGATCTCAACGACAAACAGCAAGCATTTCTCAAGCGCAAGGAATCAACCCTAGCTCGAATTGAAACACCCTTTTCGCGTCCAAGTAAGCCTTTGTATCAAGGTCAGCCCTCAATCTTGGTTGGCGTCAGCTTGGGTTTGGAAAAGCCAGCAACAGTAGCAGTGGTGGATACCGCCAAGGGCAAAGTTCTGACCTATCGTAGTGTCAAACAGCTACTTGGTGAAAATTACAAGCTACTCAATCACCAGCGACAGCAACAGCAATCGTTATCTCACGAACGTCACAAAGCCCAGAAGGAGGATGCACCCAACCAGTTTGGAGAATCTCAGTTAGGACAGTATGTTGACAGACTGCTGGCAAAGGCAATTGTGGAAGTCGCCAAAACTTACCAAGCAGCCAGCATTGTTCTGCCCAAACTGGGTGATATACGAGAAATCATTCACAGTGAAGTTCAGGTGAGAGCGGAGCAAAAATTTCCGGGTTTTAAGGAAGGTCAGCAAAAGTATGCCAAACAGTATCGTGAATGTGTTCACCGTTGGAGCTATGGCAGACTGATTGAATGCATTCAAAGCAAGGCTACACAAAACGGAATTGTGGTGGAAGTCGGACAACAACCCATTCGGGGTAGCCCCCAGGAGCAAGCGCGAGACTTAGCGATTGCTGCTTACTACTCCCGCACAGCTACTTTGGTCTAGTACACTACTGAACAAAGAAAACTAGCATGATAGAACAATAACAGCGCCGATCCTTCATGCTCACAAGAGCCAATGTAGGTGAATTAGGGGTTAGTTTGGCTATCGCTATGGTAGTCTTGCTTTCTGACCCTGGTAGCTGCCCGCTCCTGATGCTGCCTTTCGCGAGTTTGTCGAGACGGGAAATCTTACCTGTGAATGCCCAGATAGAACTAACTTCTAGGATACATGGAGATAAGAGAGGTGCGCTCCCAGCAATAAGGAGTAATGCATGACTTGCACTAACCCTTGGCGACAAGGGTGCGGGCAACCGCAGTGGTGGCTACTGAATCACCCCCTTCGTCGGGGGAACCCTCCCTATATCTATTTTTGACGGGTGAAAGCGGGGGCGAAAACCCCTCTGAACCGTCAAATGTTCAAAACTCTTGTCCCGTCTAGGTTTTAAACTTTTTTAAAAGTCAGCTTTCTCTTTGGGAAAGAGTTCAAATGAACACTTTAAAATCAGCCGACAGTCAGGTGTTTGTCAGCTTGTGCAGGCAAGGGTTTCAGCGGACGCGTTTCATCACCCCTCCTGCCGTTGGGTGGGTTGAAAGAGGTTGTTAACAAGAAGCTCGTTATGGATGAAAGTTGCATCAACCCTCCCGCACTCTTGGTGGGTTGAACGTGAAATCTAGAAGAGGTATGAGTTCCTGTCTTAGTTTTGATCAACCCTCCCGCACTCTTGGTGGGTTGAAAGTTTAAAGTCTGCTTTACCTTATTCTCAGGGATTTTTAGGGAAGGTTGAAAGGCGCACTTCGTTCGAGATGATTCTGCCAGAGATCGGCATAATTTGCAAATGTACAATTCCTAATTGGCAATCCCGCTTTCATCAGTAAATTGTTAATCGTGACAATAATTCCTGAAAACTGGCTTCAGCCTACTTCAAAGAACTTCAAGTTAGTTCCCTACTATTATTGAGTCGCTCTATTTGCAGTGAAGGGAATTGGCTAGAATCTTTGCCGTGAGATTAAAACGCCATATCTGTG
>DATNPC010000214.1:0-6787 GCA_036703375.1 Allocoleopsis sp. | reverse complement strand
AAAGTGAGAAATTTCACAGGTATTGGGAGCTTTTCCAGTTCGACTACAAGCAAGTGAATATACCTGAGATCCTTCCGAAATTATAAAGATTCCCACTAGCAGCAATAGTGTGGCAAACATCCATTGTTTCCAAGGAATATTAAGAATAAAACTAATCAGTCTTGTAGAGTTTTTTTCTCTTTTCATATTTTATTGGGGTAATGCCTTCCCAAACCCCAAACGATCGTATTAATTGGATTGGCAAGGGTTGGTTTGAGCCTCATTGACACTCATCCCTACAAATAGACGGTGATTCTTGGGCCGATCGTGTGGTTAGTCACTTCCCGTCTTACCGAGCATTTGTAATACAGCTTGCCTGAAGGACAACTAAATTCTTGGTATTGAGAACCGAACAGCGTGGCATAACAGTTGTTAAAGCTGGCGTTATGCCCTGTGCTAGCTGAGCGCGAGCTTTTGCACTTTCGGGGAATTGTTTGAGCCAAAAATTAGTGTGAGAAAAAAACTTGAGATCGCCAGGGTCTACAGTGGGACTTAACAACTGTTCGCGGTCTATTAACCAAAAATCAATGCCATACTTCTGAATAAAGTTTTTCACTTGCTGGATATCTGGAGTGTACTGTGCCTCAATGAGATCGGCTGTACGCTGACGAATGCGATCGTAGTAGCCCTTGTGATAGGGTACCGAATGCTCCCTTGACGTTAAAATCGAGCGTTGAGCAAAGCTAGGTAATTCATCGGCTTGAGGTGTCAGAGATGCAATGAGAGTATCTTTGGGTTGCTGCAAGAAAAACTCATACAATTCTGGGAATTCCCCAACGACATAAGTAGCCGTACTGGGAAAACGGAAATTATTGACCGTTAAAAAGAGAGGATAAGAAGCGATCGCAAATCCGATGAGTGCTGTTACAACCAATGAGGGGATAGGTTTGCCCAACAGCCGGAACTTCGCGCCTTGTTCCCAAGCGTGAAAAATTCCATCCAAGATAATCGTAAGTGCGATCGCAGCCGCTAGTGGTGTCAACATTCGCACGCTGTACTGAATGTACCGACTCGGTAGATAAAGTTTAAATAGAAGGGCATGAGCGGCGAGAAATAAACCGAGAGACGGCAACAGAATTTGAGGGAAGACTTTGATATGGCTAGTAATCTGTTGCACCAGAGGAAACTGGGATGGCTGGCGTAGCAGTCGTAGCAACGCTAGTGCCACGCAGAACATCGGTAGGAAATAAAAGTACGGATAGCGGAACCACTCAACGGGTAAAAGACCGCTGCGATCGGCATATAGCCAAAACTCAATCGGACTTTTTAGGAAAAAACGCGATCGCCCTGAATCGGAAAACTCAACCATTGCTCTCGCTTGGGCGGCTGAGGTTTCGGGAGCAAATGGAGATGGTTCGATTACTAGAGGTAACAATACCAGCAGGCTGACTCCCAAACCAGCCGCAAAAAAGAGATAATCGCGGCGTTCTTGAGAAAAGCGCAGCCTTCCCCGTTCCCAACGCCACAATCGCACAAACAAGACTCCACAACTAATCAGCATTCCTGAAGGATAGAACAGACCTTGTAATGCGATCGCAGCTAAACAAGGCAGGAGAGACTGTCGCAACAAATAGTAGACAAAAGCCAGAAACAGCGGAAACATAAAAGCTCTCGCTGTCCCTGAAACTAAATCATCCTTCTGCCAGAGAACTTCGTTCAGTAGCAACGTAGACAGAAAGCCTGTGGCAGGTACGGGCAAAATTTGTATACAGATCCCAAAACAGTACCCGGTTGTTATCAATCCCAGGACTAATGGCAGCAGTTTACTCCAGACAATCGGGTCAACCCCTACTGCTGCCATACCCTGATAAATTGCCTTGTAGCCCGGTTGCGCTACGGATTGATAATAATCAGCGATGAGATCGTTAGGAAACAATTCTGGATCTAAAAACCGCCTCATCCAAAATACGTGTTGCTGGGCGTCGTCTTGCACGACATATTGACTGCTAAAAGCTTTCTCAAGCCCCATCAGCCCAAACATAGCGGAACAAGTCAGGCTCAAACTGAACCAAAACGCAAATTGAGAACGGGACGTTTGAGTGATTGGAGTTGTGAGAAATTTCCGCAGGCGCACGATCCAGTAGGAACGGGAGTTTGGTGCAATCGAAGTCATTTCGATGTGGGGTGCAAGATTTGAGCAGAGCAAAAGCTTAGTCTGAGAAACTTTAGCATGAGTTCAAGATGTTTTGGCTCTTAGCCGCATTCCCGATCCGATAAAATGCAACCCATGTCTGTAAGTTCGGAGATATTGCACGTTATGCAGGAACGCACGCGATTGGATCGGGAATTTTCCCTAGATCGAGAGCGGATAGAGACGATTTGTCCAGCCTTTTCGCTTGTGTTGCCCGTGTATAACGAAGAGCAAGCGATCGCAGCAACCTTAGATGAGTTGAAGGAAATCCTACAAGCAGAGGGCTGCGTCTATGAGATTATTGCCGTTAACGACGGTTCTAGCGATCGCACGGGTAAACTTTTGCGCGAACGGAGTGATATCCGACTGATCGAGCATCGCCGCAACCGAGGATATGGTGCAGCGCTCAAGACAGGCATTCGACACGCCAGTTACCCGTTAATCGTCATTACTGACGCCGACGGCACCTATCCAAACGAGCGAATCCCCCAACTTGTTACCCTAGCCACTCATGCAGACATGGTTGTGGGTGCCAGGATTGGAGCTAATGTTCAGTATCCAACCATTCGGAAAATCCCCAAATGGTTTCTGGTTCGATTCGCTCAGTGGGTGTCCAAGTCTTCTATCCCAGATTTAAATAGCGGGCTGCGAGTATTTCGCAAGAGTGTAGTCGAACGATTTTTGAAAATCCTACCCGATACGTTCAGCTTTACCACGACGATCACCATGGCGATGTTGACTAATAACTACATCGTGCATTACGAACCTATTGACTATCGGTATCGGGTGGGAAAAAGCAAGATTAAACCGATCCGAGATACTTTACGCTTCGTTCAGCTCATTTTACGAACGGGAGTGTATTTTGCCCCTTTGAGAATTTTTATGCCCTTAGCTACGGTGTTCTTTTTGGGCTGCATGTTTACACTGATTCAGGATGTTTTTGTGCGAGAAGACTTAACCGAGAGGACGCTGATTCTCTTCGTGGCGGCTACTCAGACGGCTATGTTTGCATTACTCGCTGATATGCTTGACAAGCGGACATGATATAGCGCTTCTCACTTGAGTGGAATACACCCACTTCTGCCCTCTGCCCTCTGCCTTCTGCCTTCTGCCTTCTGCCTTAAAACCAATAGCGCTGTATCTCATCCAAATGAGAACCGCTATAGTTATTGCCGCTTGCATAGGCAAGGTCAAACTTTTTTCAGAGAAAAATAAAGCACTCACTTCGGTTGATACCTAAGTGAGTTTGTCGTTTATCGTGAAGACGTTCCCTGGTTTTAAAGAATTTATGACTTTCTCTTCCGTTCAGAAAATCTGAAGAGTCTGTGATTGGATAGTAGTCATTATTTAGTAGTGGGTTTAACTCAACGTTTGTAAAAAAAAGTAACGAAGTGTCATAGCAACTACTAACCCAATCAGATAGATGATAATTCGTTTTCTATACTCCTACTCACAAAATTACTGGCGTGTCATCTTTCCTGCAATCATTCAAGAATGGGTTCGGGAATAGTGGGATGACCAATGACCCAGTTACTCAACAAAGCTAAGAGTAGACCTAGCGGTAAAAATGCCACAAAAGCTGGAATAATAAACCAGGCTTGTTCACACCATTTTGGATGCAACGGTTGGGCAATCATGAGTTTGGAATCCTCTATCAGAGATCGTCTCTATTTAGGCTGTCATATCTAAAAGACTTCAGCATTCGTAAAATTACTGAAGACAAGCTTTAAGAAGTATCTAGTTTTGTGTTGATTGATGAGTAAACTTCATCAAAAAATTTTATGAAACAGCAACTATTTCAGTGTAATTACTGTTGTTTTCTTTCTCGCAACTAATAGTTGTGTAAGAGAGCATCAACCGCTAATTGCGAGAGGGAGTAGGGGGAAGGCGCAGGTTTTGAAGAGGAAGCGATCGCCTTTTCTAGCCGCCTAAATGCGATCGCTCCATCATCAACTCTTGGAGCTGGATACCGGGTTAACATCCCACTACGCTAACGTCTGTCCCTAAGATATAAAGTTCCGAACAAAGCTGCTTAAGGTCCAGCGTCACTTAGATTTCAATAATCTGGGGCAATATTTAATTCTGGGTATTTTGCCGTTAGTCGTTATTGAGATTTGCCGCACTCAAGTTAGTTTGGGTTAGGTCTGCCTCAGCCAAATCCACTCCACTTAAATTTGTCTCTTCCAAATTCGCTCCGTGCAGATTAGCTTCATTGAGGTTTGCTGCATTCAAGTTAGCCTGGGTCAGATCTGCGATAACTAGGTCAGCTTGGCTAAGATTGGCTTCATCTAAAACAGCTCGATCGAGAACTGCTCCATCCAGCAGAGCTCCGTTCAAATTAGCTCCACTCAAATCTGCATTGGTTAAACTGGCTCCATTGAGATCTGCGTGACTCAGACTTGCCTGAGTTAATTTTGTCCGATCTAAGTCGGCTTTTTCCAGAATTGCTCCGTCTAAAATTGCTTCGCTGAGGTCGGCTTCAATTAGGCTAGCTTCACATAAAAAGGCTCCGTATAAGTAAGCCCCCTGCAATTTAGCGCGATCGAGCTTCGACTGGGTTAGGTTAGTTCGACTCAAGTCTGTCGCTGTTAGGTTGACTCCACTGAGGTTGGCTGAGCGTAAGTTAATTCCTTGTAAGCTTTTCCTGCTTAAATCTATCCCACTAAGATTGACCTCATGAAAATCTCTCTCTCCTGCGGCGTAGCGCGTCAACAATTCTTCGGCATTCATTGACATTACCTCTCTATACTCCTTTCGGGAGCTTGCACAGTGGCTACTATTCATCTTGTGTTCTAAAACACAAAATTGTCACAATCAGGGGAGGTATCTCTAGCAAGGAATTAGGCCTTGGCTTTCTGTATCTCGCGATAGAGATAGAAAATTCAAATCATGTCCAAGAAACTTTAAAACAGATTAAGAACCCCCCTAGCCCCCCAATTTTGGGGGGAACCAGATTTTCTCGCGTCCCCCAGAATTGGGGGATTTAGGGGGCAAGATCGCGCCAGTGTGTTCTGGCGGCACGTCAAACGCGATCGCAAACGGAACGGTTGGCATCAGTTGCTTGAGGATTCGCAGATGTCCCTCCGCGTCCACTCGACGGCGAAAGCGTCCGGCAATGAGCGATCTCTGTCTCACCTTCTCTCAAGTCTCCGAGGAGGGGGTCTTGTAAGATTGACGTATGAACGTTGTGTATCGGTTGCAGGGTGTTGAGTTTGAGTGGGATAGAAACAAAGCGCAGAGCAATTTTGAAAAGCATGGCGTGACCTTTGAGGAAGCGGCTGAAGTATTCTTTGACCCCTTCTATCAAACAGGTGATGCTTCAGCCAACAATGAACAGCGCGATTTCATTATTGGATATTCACTTTCTGAGCGACTTTTACTAGTTGTGTATGTAGAACGTAGGGAGCGAATACGGATTATTTCTGCTCGTGTTACTACTCGTACTGAACGGAAATTATATGAACAAACCTGACGAAGAATTTGAATTGAGTTTGCGTCCGCGAGTGACTGAGACAGTATCGATTGAGATTCCCGCAGACACTTTGCAGTCTCTCAAGAAAGTGGCTGCTAGTCGAGATATGTCAATAGAAACTCTACTTAAGTTCTATATTGGGCAAAGCTTACGACAAGATTTGGCTAAACTTTTCTCTGAGCGCATTCTAGATACAACGGCTCAAGTACTCGCAAGACACATTGATTCGGAAGAAGAAATTTCAGCGATTCTTCGAGAAATTCGAGGGGAAGCGGTTGGCTAGATGGGACAGTATCATTGTTGAATGTGAGCGTTCAATTACACCTGAGGCGTTGCAATACGACGGCTGTCTATCCATCAATTAGTTTTTGAAACTGCTCATCTTCCCGAATGGCATCAAAGTTTGAATCAGTTTTCGCTATTTCTCGATATTTAGAATCAAGCTCAACTGTCCATTTTATATTTTTAACCGCTAGCTCAACATTGCCCTGTAATGCATAACAACAAGCTTTGCCATACCAACCACTGGGGTTATCGGGCTGTTGCTGAATTGCTTTATCGCAAGCAGCAATCGCTTCTTCATGTTGCTGCAATTTAGCGAATATAATACCTCGAACAGACCAACATTCAATCAGCTCAGGCTTGAGTTGAATGGCGCGATCGCAACAGACAAGCGCTTCAGCATACCGTTGTAATTCTACTAAGGCAGACCCTCGGAATAACCATAATTCAGCAATATCAGGCTTGAGTGGAATCACTCGGTCAAATGAGGCGACTGATTCTTCGTAGCGTTTTAAATCAAATAAAACTGCACCATGCATAAACCAAACATTAGTTAGGTCAGGTTTGAGTTGAATTGCTCGTTCATAAGAAGTAAGCGCCTCTTCACATCTTTGTAAACTAACCAAAGCATCACCTCGGTTCCCCCAAGCTAAATAGTAGTTAGGTTGAATTTGAATAGCTCGATCGTAGGCAGCAAGAGCTTCTTCATACCGTTGCAAGCTCATTAGTGCTGAACCTGTATTGTTCCAAGCATCTGGAAAGTTAGGCTGAATTTGAACCGCTTGGTTATAGGCAGAAATTGCTTCTTCATACTGTTGTGAGTTGAGTAGTTCATTACCTTGAAGATACCAAGCTTCAGAATT
>DATNPC010000213.1:0-31414 GCA_036703375.1 Allocoleopsis sp. | reverse complement strand
CTGCTGACGGGTTCGGGTTCGCTGCTCAAACGGAGCTAAGAGTGGGGGCAGCCAATCAATCAGCTGAATCTCTGCGGGTACATAGGGTTGTACGCCTGCTTCTAGCCGCTGTAAATCGAGTAAGTCATTAATCAGACTGGTTTCTCGTTCGCACTCATTGAGCAAAATTTGGAAATAGCGCTCGATTTTGCTGCGCTGCGCGTCTGGCTGCCCTACTTGGGAAATCAGCAATTGATTTTGCTCTAGCGTTCTAGAGAGCATGTGAATCGCCATTTTCATATTAGTGACAGGCGTCCGCAGTTCGTGAGAAACGGTACTGAGGAAGTCGTCTTTCAGCTGGTTGAGCCGTTCTAACTCCGTCACTTGGGCTTGAGCGGCTTGATAAAGTCTAGCTTGACGAATTGCGATCGCGCATTGATTCGCCACTTGCTGGGCGAGTCGGATTTCTTGCGCGTCGAAACTCTCCTCCCGTCGCTTAAATAACAACAAATTCCCCAACACGCCCTGATTGTCAAAAATCGGACAAGTCAGAATCGCTACCTCTCCGCGCAAATCGGGGACTAGTTTACAGAACTGAAAGCATTGATGTTGCTGTAACTGTCGATACTCTTCTACAAACTGGGCAATGGGAGTCACCCAGCCTAGGGTAGAGGGAACTCCCTGCGTGGATTCATAACTCACCGTCGATGTTGTCTCTTGGGTGTTAAAGAAGGCAATATCACAGCCTTTTATCCCCAACACCTGAGTTAATTCCTGCAAAGCCGTTTGTACGATATGGCTTTCGTCGAGACTGTCGCGGACTTTATCGGTAATCCGTTTTAGCACCGCTTCAAAGCGCAGCAATTGTTGCAATTCCGATGTACGCTCTTGGACTTGTTGTTCCAAGTCGGTATTGAGCTGGAGCAGTTGCTCGTTGAGGTTGGACAGCGCGGCGGTTCTCTCCTCAACCAGCTTGGCGAGTCTCTGGGAACGCTGACGCTCGGCGTCGAGCGCTTGGCGCGTTTCCCTGAGTTCGTCCTGGGAAGCCGGGATTTTCTCAGCTTGAACTTGCAGCGATTTTACTGTCTTAGCAACGTCATTGAGCGACTCAATCAGCGATCGCTTCTCTGGAGATGATAACTGTTCTGCTTCCTGCCACAGTTTTTCGATTCGCTCTAAGACGTCCCTAATCTGCTGCCCAAGTTCATTCACTTCCTTATACCTATATTGATTGATTGTCTAGTTCTAGTTCTACTTGAGACTATCTTAACGGGGGGTCTGGGGAGCGATAGTACTTCCACAATATCCCTCTCTTAGTTGGGTGGTAGGTTATTAGACACCCCAGGTAAAACGCAGCTATTCCAAGGTATTCAAATCAATCAGCTCGGTAACTATTCTTAGTGCAGGGCATTGTGAGAAGAGACCTAAAATTAACGCAAGCAGAACCGTTGACAAAAAGGAGATCGCAAACCCAATGCTTGCCCCGCGATTAGGATAGGAAAATCAATGCCCAGTCATGACATTATCGTAGTTGGAGCCTCCGCCGGTGGGGTGGAAGCGCTGTCTCAATTGGTTGCCGAGTTGCCTGCCGAGTTGCCAGCTACGCTTTTTGTCGTTATTCACATGCCAGCCCAAGGTAAGAGCTTTCTGCCGCAAATTCTTAGCCGTAAAGGTTTGCTTCCAGCCACCCACGCTAAAGACGGTGAGAAAATCGCACCCGGACGCATTTACGTCGCCCCACCAGACTACCATTTACTGGTCAAACGCGGGTTCATGCGCCTAGTCCAGGGGCCGAAGGAGAACAACTGTCGTCCAGCCGTCGATCCCCTGTTTCGCACGGCAGCGAAAGCCTATGGACACCGCGTGGTTGGTGTCATCCTGTCCGGAACGCTCGACGACGGCACGGCTGGACTGCTCGATGTCAAGCAGGGTGGTGGTATCGCTGTGGTTCAAGACCCGAAAGAGGCGTCCTTTAGCGGCATGCCGAGCAGCGCGATTGAGAACGTAGAGGTTGACCATATCCTGCCCATATCATCAATCGCACCCCTTTTAGTACGTCTAGCCCATGAACCAGCAATTGGGGAAGGAGTGGAGACTATGCCTAGTGAAAGCGAGATGGAACCTGACGTTGTAGAACTCGATGGAGCAGCTCTGCGAGCGCGAGGAAAGCCTGGCCCGCCCTCCCACTTCACCTGTCCGGACTGCGGCGGTACTCTGTTCCAACTCAATGAGAGAGAGTTGCTTCAGTTTCGCTGTCGCACGGGTCACGCCTACTCAGCGGGTACACTGATGGCACAACAGGCTCAAGTTCAGGAAGAGGCGTTGTGGGCTGCTATCCGTTCTCTAGAAGAGCGTGGGGAGTTGATGCATCAGATGGCGACCAAGGCACGCCAAGGCAATCGCAACCTGTCAGCAGAACGTTATCAAGTCATGGCACTAGAAGCGCAACAGCGTGCTGACTTGATTCGGCAAGCGCTGTTTCAGGGTCAATTGCCGGTGACGGCGATGCCCGAGGCGACGGAGCAAGAGCAAGAGAATGGACGGTCTAATTCACCCTCTCGTCCCCGGTTTAAGGTAGTAGTGCTAATAGCATCAGCGGGGGGACGGAAAAGTTTAAGCCAAATCCTGCCAGCTTTACCCCAAAACTTTCCGGCAGCCGCGATCGTGATGCAGCACCTGGATACTCAGTCCGATGCGAGCTGGACGGCTGAAACCGCAAACTCTACCACAATCCCCAGCCAGCTAGTAAAAGATGGAGAACAATTACAGCCAGGGAACATCTATATCGCTCCACCAACTCGGCACTTGCTTGTGAACCCGGACGGTACGCTTTCCTTATCTCAAGCGGTATTTGTAGACTTTATTCGCCCCTCCCTCGACTTGTTGTTGCAGTCTGTGGCAGCTACGTTTAAGGAACGCGCGATCGCAGTAGTGCTTTCCGGTACGGAGCGCGATGGTGTTCTAGGAGTGCAGGCGATTCACAAGATGGGCGGTCAGGTTATTGTTCAGGATGAAAGTACGAGTGAGTTTTTCGAGATGCCGAATGCTGCGATTCAAACAGGGAACGTTAGCTTAGTCCTGCCTCTAGATGCGATCGCTTCTACCCTCATCAACTTAGTTGAGGTATAGAGAAATACATCGACAAGATTGTTGACAGGGGTACGAGATATGAGCTAGCAGATTTTCGGAGAAGCGTCTACACGCTTAAGAGCTAAGTTGACCGATTGACCGAGGTTTCTATTGAATGTTTTTTCTGACTCGGAACTCTTAAACAGCGAATTTAATGGTCTACAAGGTACCTAAACCTGGTAAATTTACCGAGTAATCGGCAAGCAAAATTTATTAAGTAGGGTATGAAAGTCCTGGTTATTGGTGGCGATGGCTATTGCGGTTGGGCAACCGCGCTTTATCTTTCCAACAAAGGTTACGAAGTCGGCATCATCGATAACTTGGTGCGCCGTCACTGGGATATGGAATTGGGTGTCGATACGCTAACTCCGATCGCGCCCATTCAACGACGGCTTCAGCGCTGGCACGACCTCACGGGGAAGTCAATTGACCTGTTTGTTGGCGATATTACCAATTATGATTTCCTGATTAAGGCTCTACGCCAGTTTGAGCCAGAAGCGATCGTTCACTTTGGCGAACAACGGTCGGCTCCTTTCTCCATGATCGATCGCGAGCACGCGGTGCTGACCCAAGTTAATAATGTTGTCGGAACGCTGAATTTGCTGTATGCGATGCGCCAAGACTTCCCGGATTGCCATTTGGTGAAGCTGGGAACGATGGGTGAGTACGGCACACCCAATATTGATATCGAAGAAGGCTACATCACAATCGAACACAACGGGCGCAAAGATACCCTGCCCTATCCCAAACAACCTGGCAGCTTCTATCACTTAAGTAAAGTCCACGATAGCCATAACATTCATTTTGCTTGCAAAGTCTGGGGGCTACGCGCTACCGACCTCAACCAAGGGGTTGTGTACGGCGTTCTGACGGAAGAAACCGGCATGGATGAGTTGTTGATTAACCGCTTAGACTATGACGGTATCTTTGGTACAGCCCTCAACCGATTCTGCATCCAAGCTGCCATTGGTTATCCCCTCACCGTATATGGCAAAGGCGGACAGACTCGCGGATTTTTGGATATTCGCGATACTGTGCGATGTGTGGAAATTGCGATCGCCAATCCAGCTGAATCCGGTCAATTCCGCGTGTTCAACCAGTTCACCGAACTGTTCAGCGTTGGCGATTTGGCGGTGATGGTGCAGAATGCGGGTACCAAGATGGGACTCGATATCCATGTCGATCACCTGGAGAACCCCAGAGTTGAGAAAGAAGAACACTACTTCTACGCCAAGAACACCAGCCTGTTAAGCCTAGGCTTGCAGCCCCATTACCTCTCCGAGTCACTACTCGATTCTTTACTCATTTTTGCTATGAGGTATAGCAATCGCGTAGATAAAAACCAAATTCTTCCCAAGGTATCTTGGCGTCGGTAGAGCAACCGAAGAAATTCTGAATTATGAATGATGAATTAACAGTTATCAGTGACCAGTGAGCAGTGAGCAGTTATGAGCTTTGGACAACTCCCCTGGATTTAACAGTTATCAGTGAACAGTGAGCAGTTAAAGGTGATTGTGTTTGATTCATTCACTCATCCAACCAGTAACCCCGGTCACTGGTCACTGAACACTGGCCACTGTTTTAAAGGATGACTCTCGCCGCATTCTGATTTCAAACTCCTGGCTTTATCCAGGAGGTACGCTCATCCGATCTCATCATTCATAATTCAAAATTCATCATTTTCCCAAAACACCTTGAGCTGAACCCATCGATCGCGCAGCACTTTCATTATGCGAATTGCCCTATTTACCGAAACGTTTTTGCCCAAAGTTGATGGAATTGTGACGCGCTTGCGTCATACTGTAGAACACCTACAGCGCAACGGTGACCAAGTGCTGATTGTGTCCCCCGATGGTGGACTAACAGAATACAAAGGAGCAAAAATTCACGGCGTTTCTGGCTTCCCTTTACCCCTGTATCCAGAATTAAAACTAGCCCTGCCACGGCCATCAATCGGTGTTGCTTTAGAAAAATTTCAGCCGGATGTGATTCATGTGGTCAATCCAGCTGTCTTGGGATTGGGCGGTTTGTATTATGCCAAGATGATGCAAATTCCCTTAATCGCGTCTTACCACACGCATCTCCCTCAATACCTCCAGCACTACGGCTTAGGGATGCTAGAACCCGTGATGTGGGAGTTGATTAAAGTCAGTCACAATCAAGCTCAACTCAATTTGTGTACCTCGACAGCGATGATACACCAATTGAGAGAACACGGCATCGAGCGCTTAGACTTGTGGCAGCGAGGCGTCGATACAGAGACATTTCATCCCGGTTTAGCATCGTTAGAAATGCGATCGCATCTGTCCCAAGGACATCCCGAAAGCCCTTTACTCCTCTACGTCGGGCGTCTTTCGGCGGAAAAAGAAATCGATCGCATTAAACCTGTTTTAGAAGCAATTCCCAATGCTCGTCTGGCGTTAGTCGGGGATGGCCCGCATCGCCAAGCACTGGAAAAGCATTTTGCTGACACGCCCACCCATTTCGTCGGTTATCTCACGGGTAAAGCACTGGGTGCCGCCTTTGCCTGTGCTGATGCCTTTGTCTTTCCCTCGCGGACAGAGACATTGGGATTAGTATTGCTCGAAGCGATGGCCGCCGGTTGCCCTGTCGTAGCGGCACGTTCTGGCGGCATTCCCGATATCGTCACCGACGGCGTGAATGGCTACCTGTTCGATCCAGCGGATGATGACGGTGCGATCGCGGCTACAGTACGCTTGTTAGAGAAACAAGACGAACGGGAAACCCTCCGTCACAACGCCAGACTAGAAGCTGAACGCTGGGGTTGGGCTGCGGCCACTCGCCAGTTGCAAAACTATTACCAAACAGTGGTGATGTCTTCGTCCATGCCGACAGCGGCTTAATCGCGGTTGTTGTTGGTTGTTGGTTACAGGACTTACGCAGGGACTCCACCTATAGTCAGGGCGCACGTCAGTGCGCCCCTACAAGGTTGGAAATTATTTCCCAAATCCCTTGCCGCGATTGGTGGAAGGCAGACAGATGCACTGTTCAATCTGCGATCGCAATTTCTCCGTATCCAAATTTTGACCAATTAGCACTAACTGGGTTTTCTTCGGTCTACCGTTCCATTCATCATCCTCGATCGTAAAACGCTTACCGCTGAGGTGGAAGATGTGACGATTTGGACTCTCATCAAACCAAAGAATGCCTTTAGCGCGGAAGACATTTTCTGGTAGTTGATTGTCTAAGAAATGCTGAAACTTCCGGATCGCAAACGGTTTTTCACTCTCGAACGAAAGTGAGGTAAAACCATCATTTTCCAAGTGATTGGAGTGATGGTGGTGATGATGATGCTCGTGGTCGTGGTCGTGACCGCAATCCGGAGTACACTCGTGGTCGTGGTGATGGTCGTGGTCGTGATGATGATGCTCGTGGTCGTGCTCGGATTCTTCTGAATCAAAGTACTTGTCAGATTCAAACAAACCCACGCTGAGAATTAGTGGCAGTGGTACTTGAGATTTCGTGGTGCGGAGAATTCTGGCACCAGCTTTCATCTCGCGAATTCTGACTTCCAGGGCATCGACATCCCCTTCATCCACCAGGTCTATCTTATTGAGGACAATAATGTCGCCGTAGGCAATCTGGCTATAAGCCGCTTCGCTATTAAACAGATCCAAACTGAAGTTTTCGCAGTCTACCACCGTAACAATTGAATCGAGACGAGTCAGGTCTCGCAATTCTGTCCCTAAAAAGGTGAGAGCCACGGGGAGAGGGTCGGCCAAACCAGTGGTTTCGACGACCAGATAATCAACTTTATCCTCGCGTTCTAAGATTTTGTAAACTGCCTCGGCGAGGTCGTTGTTAATGGTGCAACAGATACAACCATTGCTCAGTTCCACCATGTTGTCGCCGGTGGTGACAATTAACTCGTTATCGATGCCAATTTCACCAAACTCATTTACCAAAACGGCGGTCTTGAGCCCTTCTTGGTTCGTCAGAATGTGATTTAGGAGAGTGGTTTTGCCGCTTCCGAGAAATCCAGTAATAATCGTGACTGGCATACCATGCTTGGGAGCATCCATAATCTCGGCAGAGGCGGACTGAGTCGGTGTTGATTGCATAGGAGAGCTGTCGAAAGGGTCAGAATGTAGGAGGATGAGGTTATTGTGTTTTTAACTGATGGTGCTCTTGTCAGCTATTGCAATGACGGAACAGTCCTAAAATTGAACCTATTGTGCGGAATGCCACTGTGCCAGGACGTAGATAGCATCATAGTTTCTCCAACTAGCACCATTGGTTATTAACACTGGCATCGGGATGCATACCCGATCGCCAGACCATCTTTCATTATTACGTATTCACTTACTGCTGATTTCACTACTGTCTCTTGTCATGACCTTAACCCTTTACAATACGCTCACCCGTCGCAAAGAACCGTTCGAGCCGTTGGAAGATGGCCAGGTGAGGATGTATTGCTGCGGCATCACGGTGTATGACTATTGCCACTTAGGTCATGCCAGAACTTGCATCGTCTGGGATACCGCCCGCCGATACCTGCAATGGCGCGGCTATCACGTTCGCTACGTGCAGAACTTCACCGATATTGATGACAAGATTCTCAACCGGGCGCGGCAAGAGGGAACATCCATGGAGGATGTTTCCGATCGCTTTATCAAGGCATACTTTGAGGATATGGCGCGACTGAATGTCAAAGAAGCCGATGCTTATCCCAGAGCAACGCATACTCTCGATGGGATTAAGCAACTGATTTATGAGTTGGAACAAAAGGAGTTTGCCTACCCATCAACTGGAGATGTTTACTATGCCGTGCGTCAGTTTTCAGAGTATGGAAAATTATCAGGACGCAAGTTAGACGATTTGCAGGCAGGGGCAAGCGGACGCGTTGACGACGACGAGGTTTCGATTAAGAAAGACCCATTTGATTTTGCCCTATGGAAGGGGTCAAAACCAGGGGAACCCTCCTGGGAATCCCCGTGGGGGCCAGGGCGTCCGGGTTGGCATATCGAATGCTCGGCGATGATTCGGGAGAAACTGGGTGAAACCATTGATATTCATACGGGTGGGGCTGACCTAGTGTTCCCCCACCACGAGAATGAAATCGCCCAATCGGAAGCCGTTACAGGCAAACCCCTCGCTCGCTACTGGCTGCACACCGCAATGGTGAAAGTCGAGGGGGAGAAGATGGCAAAGTCGTTGGGCAACTTTATCACGATTCGCGATTTGCTCGATCGCCCCGTTGACCCGATGGCCGTGCGCGTCTTCGTTCTGCAAGCACAATACCGCAAACCGATTGATTTTACCGATGATGCGATCGCATCTGCAACCAATGGCTGGCATACCCTGAAAGATGGGTTGCTGTTCGGTTATGAGTATGGGGAACAACTCGGTTGGTCGTCAAATGGTGTAGGGGCGACTCATGAGTCGCCCCTACTGGAAAATGCGATCGTCTCGCGATTTAATGAAGCAGTAGACGATGACTTCAACTTTGCTGGAGGTTTAGCGGTACTGTTTGAAGTTGCCAAGGACTTACGTCGCGAGGGAAATCTTCTCGTGCATGAAGGGAAAACCACTGCCCCACCGGAAGAGTTGGAGAAGCAATGGCACACCTTAGTGGCGTTGGCGAACGTGTTCGGTTTAGAAGCACAACCGGAGGACGCAACTCCAGAACCTACGGATGGGCCAAGCGATGCGGAGATTGAAGCGCTAATCCAACAGCGTGCCGACGCACGGAAAGCGAAGAACTTCGCAGAAGGCGATCGCATTCGCAACGAACTTGCCTCTAAAGGGATTACCCTGATCGATAAGCCCGGTGGTGTAACAATCTGGCATCGCAATTAATCACAAGCTGTAGGGGCCAGGCATGCCTTGCCCTTACGAACGATCTGCGTTTAAGTCTGAATCCGCAATGTCAAGCGAACCATACCCGTAACCGAAATCGGAACTCGCCAAGCGATAAGCGATCGCTTAATCCATTCAATCACCTGCAACTCCCGGAGAGTCGAGGCCTCCTCATCCCACACCACGCGTACCACCCGCCCCTGACGCACGGAAAACTCGAAGACAACTTCGCCCCTCCATCCATCCAGTAAATCTAGTTGTTCCAGATGTTTGGTCAGAGACGCCGTTGCCACTTCATCCAATCCCACCAAGCTAACAACTTGCCATTTGCGATCGCTAACTACGGCTATTGGTAAAGATGTTACGTCCTCTACCTCCTGAACCGTACTAGGATTCATCAGAGCGACATTAAACTCCTGTGTCGTCTCGGCTGTGCGCTGGCTGGTAGACTGAGAGTTGTCCGAGTGACTTGGGCGTTTCGTCCAACCACCAAATAAGTTGCCAATGAACCCTCTATTCGCACTACGCACTGGTGGTGCTGTGCTTTTGAAGACCGGTTGAGGCGATCGCAACATCATTGGTCGTGCCATCTCGCTCATACTGGCATAACTGGCTGTAGCGCTGCCAACTACAACTCGTTCATAGCTGACTCCCTCTGGTATCTCAACGGGGACTTGCACTGAGCGAGAGTTCCCTTCCGGATCGACGCGCACCTCTTCACTGACTGCGACAAACGCCGTGTACTGCGATAATAGCTGATACGTCAAGGCTGTTTGCGTGACTGAATCCAGCGGTGTTTTCTTTTCGCAGCTAAACATCTGATTCATCAGGTCTTTAATTCTTGCCCTGCCCCATAATTGAGCAATGGCAGGATGACCGACGCGATCGAATGTTAGGTTAAACGTCTGCTTGTAACGCTTGCCACCTGCTGTCATCCCTGTGATATAGAGAGTACCCGCTTGAGGCGTTAGTTGCCAGTTACTTCGACTAATATGCTCTCGCTCATCCTCAACGTTCAGCGTTCTCGCCTTGGACTCCTGACTCGGGGAAATTCGCCCAAACACAACTAACGGTTGCCCAGCAAATAAATCGGGTGGAGTTGAGGGGTAGATGATGGCGTCTCCCGTTCCTTTCCACTGAATTTGGATATTGGTCAGTACCGGGTTATTGATTTGGCGGAAGAACGTTTCTGCAACCTCCTCCGTGGGTTCATCGTGGCGAACGATATGACAGGTTCCTCGTCCAATCTCAGCAAGACGATTGAGCAAGAAGCGATTGGGCGAACTGCCGACACCAAAACTGTAAAGCCGATTTCCCGGTTTGAGCTGTCGCTGCACCTCGGCTAGGATTTCATTTTCGTTCCCAATATAACCATCGGTGAGCAGAACGATACTCCGCAGTCGTCCCTCCGATGCGGCTGGAAAATTCAGGACGGCCCGGATACCGTTGAGTAAGTAGGTGCCACCATTGGCTTGTAAGCGATCGATGTATTGCAGTGCCTGGGTGCAGTTTTCGGGTGTATTGGCTAGAGGTTTGGGGGATAGCTGAGTCGTGACATCGGAAAAGTCCAGGATGGTAAAGGTGTCGTCAGGATTTAACCCCTTGATAAAGCGACGCATCAGTTCCTGGGATTTGTGCAAGGGGTCGCCCATCTGGGAACCGGAGGTATCCATCAGAAATACCACATCTTTGGGGACAATCTCAGTCTGGCGATAGTCCAAGGCCGGGATGAGATAAACGGCGAAATGATGCCCCCGTTGGTCGGACTGAGTCAGGACTGTTGCTTGCGTGTTTTGACCTGCCACTCGATAACGCACGATCAAGTCTTTGTTGGGAATGGTATCCTCTCCAGCTAGGGTGACTCGCACTATCTGCCCGTCGCGTTCGAGGCGCAAGTGGTGGGATGTCGAACGAACGTCAGAAATTGGCACGCCAGCATCAATCTCGATCGTGACGCCAATGTCATGTTGCGATCGCAATTCGTGGGAGGTCAAAAGCGATCGCGTATCTGACCCGATCGTCGGTGGCGTGATGCGCGAAGCATCGGGAACTACGTCTGTATCGCCATTTTTATCAATGGGTTCGCCGGGAATGAAGCGAGGGCCAACCACCATGGGGAAGACAAATTCATAATCGCCCCCTTCAAACTGTAAGCGATCGGTGTAGCGGATGGTGACATCAATTTGCTCGCCGGGCTTGATGTTAGCAAGAGATTGAGTAAAGATATTATCGCGCTCTTGTTCTAGTAAGCCTGTTGTACGACCTTGCTGTTTGGCTTGTTCGTAAATGGCGATCGCTTCTTCGCGTTTTCTAATGCAGCCTTTAATGAGGCGAGTGCCGATTTTAATTTCCATGTCATCCACAGCCGCCTCATCCGGTAATGGAAACACGTAGACCGCTTCTAAGGGTTCAGTAAACGGATTTTCAAAGGTTTGCGTCACTTCTACCCGTGACACATTCCCTGCGATTTTGGCCTGAACTTCAGTGTGTTTTAGGGGAAAGACCAGCTGTTGCTCACCAGTCTGGACATATAAGCCCCCGATGGTTGGGTTAGTAGTTTCCAATTTCGGTGTGGGCATAGGAATCAAGGGTTAATGTGTGAGGTGAAGGAGCAGTTCGACCACCTATTGGGGAAAGGCATGAACTAGAGAAAATAGAAATAGGCGGATATTACAGCAACAGTCTCGACCCATAGACTCCACGGCGTCATCAAGTGGATCGTACTCCCTGCTTAACTTCTTACATGCTTGTCCTCAATAATCAGGATGTGTAGAGTTGACTAGCTATCTAACTTTTTATTGCAGCCTTCAACCGTCGGTTCCATGAAGCGGTGACCCTCTGAGCGCGCTTGGTGAGGAAAACAACATTCCCGAGGAGTCGAATCGAGCATGGAACTCAAGTACACCTACAAGCAGGGACAGTATCTAGCTTTTATTTACTACTACACGAAAATTCATCGCTGTCCACCGGCTGAGACAGATATGCAACGTTATTTCCAAGTGAGTCCACCTACCGTACACGGTATGGTTATGACTCTGGAGAAACTAGGATTAATTGACCGAGTTCCAGGGAAACCTCGCACGATTCGTGTGCTGTTGCCCCGAGAAGAACTGCCAGATTTAGACTAGACCACACTTTGAAAGGCAAGAGTGACTTTGTCGTTCATTCCATTTTCCGAGCAATAAGATTAATTTTCTTAATCAATTGTAAATTTAAATAGCGTGGTAATAATTATTACTACGCTATAACTTTTTTAGGGGAGCTGTTAGCGATCGCGTTAGAAGTGGGTAGCTTTAAACTAGCTAACTCACATCTGTCTTTAGAGATAAGTATAAGACAGCACAGACATAGCATAAATCTAAACTTTATTCTGTCAATACTGATACATTTATCTACGATTACGGATTGACTTCATTGAAGATTCATAAAAACGGCAGACTTCTTTAAAGAGTTTGCAAATTGCTATGCCAGTACTTTACAAAAAGCTCATCAAGTCTCAACATCAATTGAAGAATCGGTAAAGCTATTTAGGAATACCTCTCTAGGTAGAATCTAAATTCTGCCAAAGCAGAAGATTCCGCATCATCTCATACAAGATTTACGCAGCGAATGCGATCGACAGGTTACTGTCGAGTTCTGTAGTAGAGGGCGCTAATACTTACTTATCATCAGGTCAAAGCTGTGAATCATCTACCAATTCTGCTGGATCGGACTGCCCTTTCTCTCGAAGGGTTTGGTCTGTTTATTCAGCGCACTTCTCTTAGTGTAGCTCAGGCTACATTATCAACGTCAAGTAACACCTATTGGAACGGCAACATGAACTGGGAATCCTCACCTCTTGAGGAAACCAGTCAAAAATTGGGTACTAGGTGTTGCCAAGGGTCGGTTACCAGAAAATCTCAAATTTTAGAAGTTTTCTATAGTTTTCCTAGTTGGTGGCTCCAAAAGCGATACATTTATTGAGTTCTACGATCCAACTCAATCTAGGTCAAACGGTCATTCACATAAAGGCTCTGAAAAAACAGTACAGCTTGCGATATCCAATCGGGAGAATTGCCAAAATCTGGTAAATCTAGCACCAGCGTTTTAGTTGTTTTTGGTACTCCTGTATGTAGAACTCAATTTATCCGCATTTCATTGGTGTTTCTGCTGCTCGATTGCTTGCTGAGTCGCTAAATTTTTTTCAGAATTCTTGCTTTTACTTTATTATCCGCTTCAAGAGCATTGAACTGGCGCAGGAAAGAATGCAAAAACCTCATTGTGGGTATCGTTCTTTAATCCTGTTGAAACGTTATTAGTCCGAAGTCTTAGTAAGTCTAAGTTTTTAGGGAGACGTGAAGTTGGGACTATTACCCAACGACGGCTCTAAATCCTGCTTGCTTTCTTAGGATATGAAGAGATTGAACTTATGACTATAGCTAATCCTCAACAGCAAGTTATCACTTCCCCGAATACTAAGGAGTTAACACACCCAAATACCAAGGAGTTGACACATCCTCCTAAGCCTAAACCCGAAGTTAAAAATGCTCAGAAGCCTCTATCTCGTTTACTCAATCGAGTTATCTTGCTTAGCGCAGGCGTAGGGCTGCTAGCATGGGGAATTTCTTTGATGGCCAATCGTGTCACCTCAGTAGCCGCGACGAAGGCATTCATTAACGGCAAAATTATTACAGTGACCTCGCCCTTGAGCGGCCAAATTCGAGCAAAAGCCGATTTAAACTCAGGTACGCCCGTTACTTCTAAGCAACTGCTGCTCAAAGTTGATGAACCGTTGGCCGCTTCCGAATGGTTGCAGAGCCTGAAGTTAGATTTAGTCGCCGATAAAGCGAAGTTAGAGTCGATTGAAGCGAAAATTAGAGAAATCAAGCAATCGAGTGGACTAACTCCACCTAATGGAAATCAACAACGGCAAAATAACCGAGAACAATCAATCAATCGCGCTCAAGAAGTAGCTCTTGCTCAATTTGCCTCAGAAAGCGAGCAGAGTTCAAGAAATACAGCCGTTCGGTTAGCTGAGCAAACGGTCAAGCAGGCTGAAATTGACTTAAAAATTGCTCAGGAACACGCGGCTACTGCTTACTCTAAATACAAAAAATTCCGCTTCCTCGGCAATCAGGGAGCGATATCGAGTTTATCAGTAGAGGAAGTATTAAATAACTGGAAAGTGAGTCGAGAGCAAATCGAGGCAGCGAAAAATCGGCTGGAAACTGCTAGATTCCAACTGGCAGAGCAACAACGGTTAAAAAGTAGGGCGCCGCAAGTAACGCGAAATACATTTTCACTCAAAACAAATGCTCAAGACGACAATCCACAAATTGCTGACCTTTTAGAACGCAAAACTGAACTCCAAGTCAGTATTGACGCTAAGGAAAAAGCTATTGCTCAGGTTGCAACGTCTTCCCAAGGACAAAAAGACTATCCCGTTTTAGCCTCTAGTAAAGGGGTGCTGTGGGAAGTCATGGTTCAGGATGGAGAGCGAGTGAATTCAGGACAACCGTTGCTCAAGCAATTAAATTGCCAGCAACTTTGGGTCGATGCCTTTATTAATATTGATGATCTGAAGCGAGTTCAAATCGGTAGTCCGGCACAAGTTGAACTGTATGCCAACAACTTGAAGCTGAATGGTCGGGTCAAAACTATTCGTTCTTCCTTGTCCGGCGAACCGAAGTTAGGGCAAGACGTAGCTGTAAATCCACCGGATACAAAGAATCAGCAGTTAGCCCAGGTGAGGATTGAACTCGATCATCCTCAAGAATTAATCGATAGTAATGAAAGTTCAGCACAATTCTGCCAAGTCGGGCAAATTGCCAAAGTTAATATCGGTCAAGAAAATACGTTGTTAGCTAATCTATCGCTTTGGTAAAACTGGATGAGTTTTCGGTCTTGGAAGTTTTTTTTCTTCTCTCTAGTTACCGCCTTCTTTATCGTTGATTGGGTTGTTTTAAGCCAAAGTTTAAGCGGGATTGTCAATAAGGCTGAAATACTATTGCCTTTGGTGATAGTGCTGGGTGTAACTTTTATCTGTCGTGCTGTGTTTACTGGCAAACCTCCCGTATGGCTCAAAATTGTATTAATAGTCGGTGCATCTTTTTTAAATCTTCGTTACTTATATTGGCGAGTAACAGAAACGCTGGTACTAGATTGGTATAACGGGGCAATTAGTTTAGCCTTGCTCTTAATGGAGTTTATTGCGATTCTCAATGTTACTATTCTCAGCTATCAAACCTTAATTCCAACTAATCGTAGCCCAGAAGCCGATCGTGGAGAGCAACGCATTAGAAATGGGCAATACACTCCAACGGTAGATGTATTTATTCCCACCTACAACGAGCCGATGTTTGTCTTGAGGCGGACGATTGTGGGATGTCAAGCCATGCGCTATCCGCACAAGGAAGTTTGGTTGCTCGATGATGGCAGGCGACCTGAAGCGGCAAAACTTGCGGAAGAATTGGGTTGCAAGTATTTAACTCGTCCTGATTCAGCTCATGCCAAGGCGGGTAATCTCAACAACGGACTGAAGTCGGCAAATGGAGAAATTTTTGTTGTTTTTGATGCGGATTTCATTCCTTTAGAAAATTTTCTAGAGCGAACCATCGGTTTTTTTGAAAGCCCTCAAGTTGCGATGGTAGTAACGCCTCAAAACTTCTACAACCCCGACCAACCCGAAATTAATTTAGGGGGTCGGATTATCCCGCACGAGCAAACCGTATTTTATAACATCATCCAGCCCGGTCGTGACTTTACTAACAGTGTTGTCTGTACGGGAACGTCTAGCGTGATGCGACGGCAGTATGTGGATGAAATTGGCGGGATTCCCACAGGAACTATCGTTGAAGATTGGACGACGGGAATGATGCTTCAAGCCAAGGGCTACCAATCTATCTTCCTAAATGAATTAGTTAGTGTCGGTGCAGCCCCAGAAAACTTCTCTTCCTATCTCGTGCAGCGAATTCGTTGGGCAGAAGGTACCCTTAAACTTCTATACACCAAGTACAATCCAACGTTCCTTCCGGGGCTAAATCTGATTCAGCGAATCAATCATTTGTCGGGAATCCTGTTTTGGATCGATCAAGCGACGCAAAGCGTGAGCTATATCGCGCCTGCTTTGTTTTTTTTGTTTGGCATGCGCTCTATGAATACGAGCCTTCCCGAAATCATTAATTATTGGGTACCCAATTACTTTGCTGGATTACTTCTAGTGTCGTGGGTAATTGGTAGCCGAACGATTTTGGTGACGTATGCCTATAATGCCTTGCAATGCTTTTATCTCGTTCCTACACTGCTCAATACGTTGTTGTTACCTAAACGCAAAGTTAAGTTTAAAGTAACGGATAAAGGTTTGAGCCAGAAACAAACGTCTCTCGACATCAAATTAATGCGACCTCTGATTATTTTGATGAGTGTCAACTTAGCAGCGGTTGTTATTAGTATTTTGAGAGCGCAAAAAGCGGACTACTTTATTGACGCTGATGTAATTAACCTATTGTGGGCGCAGTTTGTTGCGCTGGTTTTAGGAATTAGCATCATTGCTGGAATTGATTTGGTGGAAGAACGAGAGGGATTGAGAGTGAAATGCTCAGACCGTTGTGAAATCACCGTCTCAAATGCTTCCGAGGCATCATCTTATTTCTCACATCTGATTAATATTTCGGAAAGTGGAGTGGCATTTGAGAGGGCAGAGAACCTATCTCTAACTATCGGTCAGACGCTGGACTTCTCAGTACCTGGAGAACCCCTACAAATCAAGGCTAAAGTCGTCCGAGTGGGTGAAACGATCGCTTGCTCGTTTCTAGACCTAACTCCCGAACAGCACAGACAGCTGATCGAGTTTATTTTCTGCCGAACCCACCATTGGGAAAAACCCAAAGTTGCCAACGAGCTACAAGCGTTAAAAGCATTATTCCGTAGCTTGTTTGAACTCTATCCCTTGCAATCTCTGCGATAGAGGCTATCAGTCCCTTCGTTTTTCAATGACAGCGCGTACCTACTGCTTTGGTAAGAGTAAAGTGTTTGCGATCGCACGGCTTCAACGTTTCCTCCTACTTTTTATGGTTACTATTGCCATAGCATGTTGTAGCCATACCCAATTGCGCTCGGCCGATGTTAACCTCAGCGCTTATCGGTACCTGGCGCAAATTGCAGATCGACCGGATAGTGGAACTCGACCGAACGCGGCTACGAATACGATCGATCTTCTCCCTAAACACGATTTGAGGTTGCTGGCGAGTTATGCAACGACTCAATCGACGAGTGACTTCGATCGCGTATTGGGAGGGGTCGCCTTTACCTATGATAATGCCGTTAGTGCTTTGGCATTTATTGCCGTTGGCGATCGGCAACGAGCAAAACAATTAGTCGATGCGATCGTTTACGTGCAAAATCACGATCGCTTTTACAAAGATGGTCGGATTCGCAACGCTTACCGGGGTGGGAACTTCATTGCCCCCGATGGCAGCATTTTGATGCCGGGATGGTACGATCGCAAAACCAATCGCTGGATTGAAGACGAATTTCAAATTAGCACCCACGCCGGTAACGTTGCCTGGGCGATGTTGGCGCTTTTAGGATACTACCAAACCTATGGGGGTCAGCCCTATCTGGATGCCGCGCTGCGGATGGGCGAATGGGTTGAACGCTACTGCCGAGATTCTAGAGGCGCGGGAGGCTATGTTGGCGGTTTTACAGGTTGGGAACCCCATCCCAAGTTATTGAGCTATAAGTCAACGGAACATAACCTTGACCTGTATGTTGCATTCAGTCGGCTGTATGCGATTACCCACAATCGAGTGTGGCAAGAACGAGCAACCTCTGCCAAGGCATTTGTCTTCAGCATGTGGGATGAGGGGGAAGGCAAGTTCTGGACGGGAACCAAACTCGATGGGGTTGCGATTAATCGCGACAACATCCCCTTAGATGTACAGGCTTGGGCTCCTCTGGCGTTGCGAGAAGAGGGAAAACCCTATTGGCGAGCGCTGGCTTATTCAGAAAAGCAACACCGAGTTGGAGCAGGCTTTGATTTTAACCAAGATCGCGATCGCATTTGGTATGAGGGTACAGCACAGATGGCGGTGGCGTATCAACATACGGGTCAACTCGATAAATCAAAGGCTCTACTTTCAATGCTGGTTGCGGCACAGGATGTCTCCGGTGGCATACCCGCCGTTAGTCGAGATGGATTGACCACGGGTTTTGCTCTCTTGAATGGCGAACCTTGGTTGTATTTTCATCGCTTACATGTCGGTGCGACGGCATGGTTAGTCCTCGCACAAGAAGGTGTGAATCCTTTCTGGTTAGGAAGTTAGGAGAAAAGCCACTGCTTTCACTGGCAATCCGTTTTTGTTTTTGGTTAAGGGCGTAACTTAAGGATGTCTATGTTGAAATCATTACTCATTCCTCGTTCTATTCTGGCCTCGACTCTACTACTAGTCGGTAGTGCCTCATTTGCCAAAAGTGCCTTGGCTCAAAGCGTGAATGTTCCCTTCAATGGAATGGTGCCAGGTGCCTGTACGTTTAATACTCCTACCCCCGGTGTTTTAGCCGTTAACGATACGTTTAAGCCCACCATGCTTCTGGGAGGTACATCACTAGGAGGTACGGTAGCCAAGGGACGAGCGGGTTTTGTGCAGATGGTTTGCAACACAACGGCGAATATAACGATTAACGAACCCGTGCAAACGAGTGGGTTTCGATTTAACATCAAACGCAACTTCGCTAGCGCGACGATGACGGGTGCGAATGGAGATGTGATTACCACAACCGGAACCTCCACTTTCCCCATCAAAGCCGGTATTACCAATTTTCAAGTTCGCATGGAAACCGAAAGCGATGCGGTCATCCCTCCAGGCGACTACGAATTTTATGTCACATTGACCGTTACACCATAGCTAGGAAATTTTCACAATCCATGATGGGCAAGACTTTTATTCGCAAACGTTCTCTAGCTTTAACTGGCTACTTAGTATCGACCGCTTTAATGTGGCCTAATTCAGCCATGGCACAAGTGAGCATCTCACCGTTAGTGGTAGAGCTGGAGGCGAAGCGAGGTCAGGCTCAAGGGGTAATCAATGTTGGTAATGAAACCAATGCACCGTTTCGCGCTCGCGTCTACACCGAACCGTTTACTTATAGCCGCGATAATGGTTTTCAAACCTTAAAGCCAGGGGAAACAAGCGACCTCACTCCCTATCTCCAATTCTCTCCTAGAGAACTCAATATTCCACCCGGAGTAGAACGTCGAATTCGTTTTATTGTTCGCTTACCTCCCAGTCTGCCCGATGGAGAATATCGTGCAGTTGTGTTTACTGAAAACCTAACACAAGCGATCGCGCCAGGGGGAAACAGTATCGGGTTAACCACGCGAATTGGTGTCACTGTCTACGTGCGTAAGGGCGATTTATCTCCAACTCTCGCTGTCGAGAATGCCAGTTGGAATTCCCAGCAACGGCAGATACAGCTGCTGGTGAGAAATACAGGTAATGCCTCAGCGCGTCCCTCCGTGAACTGGACGTTAAAGCAAGGAGGAACGGTCGTGAAAACCGGCAAAATCGACCCTACAGGTATCGTTGCCAACAGCGAGCGTCATTTTTTGTTGGGATATCCCGATAAAGACTCATCGCCATCGAGTCTCGCTCCTGGAAACTATCAACTCAGTGGCGAATTGGTTTGGTTTCAAGGGGATAATTCTCGCACCCAGGAGTTCAGCGCGAATCTCACGATTCCAGCAACGGCAGCTAAGCAATAAGCCTTAGACGTCGGACAAAACTAATGCCGAGCTGTTTAATTTGGGTGTGCTGTCAGGAGTGAGTTACAAGCGATCGCAACTAAAAATTTGTTTTAACAGTAGGGCATGAGAGTTATGCAAAATTATCAATTTAGAGAACAGTTGGAGGACAGTTTCACCGAATTTCACGGCTTTCTTCGCCACCACGTAGATATCAATCGGTGTCCTAAAGCGAGTGAGGGCGACCTCATGGTCTTCAACAATCGAGAGCGTGTGGGAGGAGTAGAAAGTCAATACCCACTACGGTCGAATCGCACCGTTTCTAAAGCCTTCGAGGATGTGAAACAGCGTTTAGCCAGCTCATGCGATCGCGTTAGAATTGCTGCGCTCAAAGAGGCGCTACAGTATGGCAAAGACGGCTTTCAGCTCGTGAAGAAAATTATTAAAACTGAACGAGGTCTGGTACAGTTAATGGCCTTCGATTTGCTGTGGGAGAAAGCTAATTTCCTAGGAAAACAAAGGTTACTGAACTATTTAGCAAGGCATCCAGAAGTTTGCACCAACTACATTGAAAAAGTACTAGAGCCGTCACTAGTTTCTCTAGAAGCCCAACAGGAGCGGCGACATCAAGCGTTAGCCACCGTTTGTCAAGCTCAAGAACTCGTCAAGCAACGGTACAACAAGGCTCTGTCTCAAACTGCTAAATCCCAACAAAGCGATCGAGAAGGCAGGATTTCTAGCTCTAAAAGCTTAACAACGTCAGAGGGGGATGCTCAACCTGCAAGCGATCGCGTTTCGTTCAAGGTGGAGTGCAACGCCAATCATTCTGCTCCGTCAACACCGATCGACGCCAAAGCCTTATCTCAAGAAGTCAGTGCGTTAAAAGCTAAACTCGACCAACAAACTATTCTGATCAAAACCCTCTTGCCGAACTTAGTTTTAATCAGTAAGTTGTTTGAAGCGAAAGCCAAGAAATACTTATTTGAAGCCCAGACATTCACCAAAGCGATCGAGCAGATCGAACAAGGCTTATTCAAGCTTGAAGCGGATTGGCAAGAGTTAGAAAGGCTTGCGGGTGGTGAATCATCCCCGTTACAGCTTCGTCAACGATTAGAGATGCTCATGGCACAGCTGCAAAACCATCTAATACTGTTGCATCAGACTGTTGCTCGGGCAATCACTACCCAATTACAGATTCAGCACCATTACACCCTGATCAAAAAAGCCGCCGACTATTGCAAGTATAGAGGCCAGCTCGATTGGCAAGAGGGCAATGAGGATTGGGCGAGGGAATCATTAGTTCGGAGGAAGAGATACTTAGATACAGCGGCTATCCTCAAATTTGGATTAGCTCGGCAAACGCCACAGTTGCAAGTTCTCCACTGCCACTTGTTTGTGCTGCAAGGTTGGTTGTCCTTAAGCAGGGAGATGAAGCATGCGCTCTTGAGCGAGAGCAGTACGGATGGGATACAGATTGCTCGGACAGGGCTAAGACAAATGACTAAGTTTCCTTAAAATACCAGCAGGATTGTGATGGAGTTGGAGAGTCTGAAACAAGAGTGGCTGATGATGCAGTAATCTAATGTGCTTTTAAGTTGCATGGTGCAGATTGCCCAAAAGATGCCGCATCATGATGAGTTCAACAGAAGAGACGATTAACTGCCCTTGCATTTTCACTTGCACATTCATCGCTCTTGCTACAAAATCCTCACGTATCGTGATGCAGGTTAGATGCGTAGCAGCTTCATGGCAGTGAGTTCACTCTTTTCGCCCCGCTCTTGGTTAATCGTTTTGGGAGGAACTGCTGGTTTGGTACTAGGAATTGCCCCTGCTACCTTGTCTCAAATCAGTCGCAGTCTAGTGACACCCACTGATTCATACCGAGTTGCGTTCCAAGATAGTACACCTCCAAGATGGGGAGATGGGGAGACTGGGGGACAGGGGGAGAGAACGTGTAGGGTGTTGGACTGCACCTTGGTATCACAACAGTTGCCTCCCAATCAGCCAGAAGCGCCAGCGAAATTTACTGTCTTTCCTGTCGGGATAAATGTGGGTAGCCGTTCAGTCATTTTCAGTGTTTTAGTGCGGGGATTGGAAGACGGAACCCAAGCGGTTGATTTTGTCAATTGGTTGGTTCCCTTTGATGCGGTGGTGGAGGCGTTGAACCTGAAGGTAACGCCTTTAGAGAATGGTGAGTTGGAGTTACGCTCTCCGTCTAGGGTGATTCGGATTGACCCGAAAGAACTGTCAAACGATCCAGAGTTAGGGTTAGTCTTTTCAATCGAGCAAATTCAGCGCTTATTCGCTATTCCGGCTGAATTTAACATTAATGATTATGCGATCGTCCTCAATCCCGGTCAAATAGAACCCGCACCGGGGCAGACGAGGGTAACGCAAGCTCCGGTTCAATTAGAAGGCTTGCCCCACATCAAAGCCCCTGATGTTACGGTGGCAGCAGTCGAGCAACGGGTGAATGCAACCAATGCGTTAGGAAACTCGCTCAATGTTCAGGGCGATTTGCAAGCCGTAGGCACTCTCTTCAACGGTAGCGGCTATCTGCGGATCGACCAACCGGAATTAAACGATGCGCGTACCTGGAATCTTGCTGAAGCTCAGTACTTGCAACAAAACCCTGCGGCTGATTATGTGGTGGGTTCTCAGCCAACCTTTTGGCGCTCTCAGAGAGCGGGTAATTATTGGGGGTTCACCACGATTCAACGGCAGGGATTTACACCGCCAGAACAGTTTTTTGGTGGGGGGTTTAGTCCGAGGGAGCGGTTACAAGCCAATCAAGTAGGACGCACGATTGTCGGTGAAGCAGAACCAGGAACCTTGGTGCGGCTAACGGAGGGGTTTGGCGGCCGAGTCTTGGATGAAGTGTTGGTAGATTCGTCTGGCGTCTACCGCTTTGAAGATGTGCCGGTAGAGGGGGATATCTTCGGTGGGAATTATCAGGTTTTGCTGTATCGACAAGGACGACTGACAGAACCGCCAGAAATTCGGGAGGCAACGTTCTCATCCGTGCCGGGACAAATTCCGGCGGGGGCATCAGCCACGATTGTGTCGGCTGGCGTTGGGCGAACGGTTGAAGATAATCGGTTTTGGGGAAAGTTTACTGATATTCAGGGAGGCTTGCTAGAGCGTTGGGGGGTATCCGAAAGTTTTACCGTGGGTGCGGGTGCGGTTTACGACCAAACGGTGAGAGGGCTTGGAGAACTCTTTTTTCGACCCAATAACGTTCCGTTGGAGGTGAGTGCTTCTATCCTAACGCCGGATCGAGAGAACACTTGGGACGTGGATGCTTATGTTTACTATCGACCCACTGCCAATATTAGCGCTCAGTTCAATAGCGATCGCTTTTCCCGTCGATTCAATCTCGATTGGCGGCTGTCTCCCAAATTTACGTTGCTGGGACTTTATAACAATCTCGATGGTGTGGCGGGTGGCATGCAGTTTTCTTCGAGTAGCCGAGATAGGGTGACGTTTGCTCGCGTTACCTTTGATGAACAAAACCACTTGCGGTGGAACGTGTTGCAACGCTTGGGCGATTGGGAACTCAACGGACGCGGCAATGAAGTGAGTACGCGATCGCAACTGAAGTATAACCTCTCTGGCGATCGCATTCTCGATACAGGACATGCATTGTTGTTGGATTACGAAACCCTGAACTTAACCAATACAGAGGACTTGCTGTCTTTAGGATGGCGCTATCGCTCCTCGGCACGAGCGGCTGATGGCAACTATCTTTGGGAAACTTACTTGGGTTACGGGACTGGTTCTCAAGGTTCAGGGCTGATTGTGTCAGCTCAAACGGCAGCGATTCCAGGATTGCTATTGCGCTTGCGCTATCAAGGAGTTTCGCTCGAATTAGGAGAGGACAGCTTTAGCCTAGAGTTGGTGAGTAGCGCTAATTTGCAACGAGGAATTTTTCCAGGCGATCGACGTTCTGACTACTTTCGCACTCAGGGGGGTTTGCTGATTCAACCCTTTTTTGATCGCAACAACAACGGTAAACGCGACCCTGGAGAAGACTACTATACAGAAACAGCCGATTTACTCTTCATCCTCAACAACCAACCCCTTAAATCATCGCAACCTGAAGTACAACGCGATCGCGTTGTCGTTCGTTTACCCCCTGGAACCTATCGCCTCGACCTCGATCCTGCCGGTTATCCCCTCGACTGGCAACCCCTGGTTGAGGCAATGGCGGTTGATGTCGTTGCAGGCAGCTATACACCTATCTCCGTCCCGTTAATTCCTGCCTTTACACTCTCTGGAGTCGTCACTGATGCTTCAGGTAATGCAGTTGCCGGTGCGAGGGTGGAAGCAGTTGGTTCCAAAGGTACGCAGCGACGATTTTCCGTTACCAATGGAGCTGGGGTATATTATCTAGAACGGTTGCAACCCGATACCTATACCTTGCTGGTTAATGGCGAACCCGCACAACCGGGTACGATTACCCTAAATGAATCATCTGCACCCCTCAGAGAACTCAACCTGTTGCAGATGAAGTAAAAATTGAGCAGGCATAGAGTTTTTTGATAACCGCTAAAGCGGTTACTACAAGCCGGTTCGTAGTTCTCGCTTTAGCGAGACCCATCCTTAACTTTTGCAAAATCATCCCATTCTTTTCCATAATCCCTCACGGGATATCTAATCCAAGAATCTCGTAACCACTCCCTGCCCTGATGCTCTAGATACCAGTGCACACTGCTGCAAAACCAATCATAGGGAGAATCTGCCCAACCATGTTTCACCGGATTGTAGTGGATATAGTTCAGCGTCGTGTAATAGTGCCGCTCAGAACGAATTGCTCGATCGCTATAGTAATACCAAATCTTCCGTCCCACAGCCTCATCTTCAAGATTCCATTGGCGAGACATTGACCCATGAATCGAGCGCAAAATTCGACCAATCCTGTCAAAATCATTTACATAAACTAAAAGATGATAGTGATTGGGTAAAATAACCCAACCCCTCAACTCCATTCCACAAGCAATCAACCGCTCAAACAGCAAATCTAAAACTTGCTTCCGTCGTTCTTCACACTTCATGTGAGGTTGATGTTCATAACAAGATGCTGTCAATAGATAAAATAACTGCTCTCGAATGAGGTGGGGTGGGCTATGGGGAGGATAGCCTTGTGCTAAACGTTGTTTGACGACCTCAACGCGTTGCTCAGGAGTTAGGCGACGATATTCATACATAGAGTTTTTTATAACCGCTAAAGCGGTTACTACGAGCTAGGTTACTACGAGCTAGAAATTAATACGCGATCGAGCAGCAAGCCAATATCTGTTGCTCGATCGCGTTCCAGGCTTTAATACCAGTAGGTAAGGTTAAGACGCTGTAGATTTTGGCAGTTGGGCGAAACTTTCTGAGTAGATATCGATCGCCATCTGTTCATCTTCACGGGTAGCTAGCGATCGCTTAACCTGACCTAAGAATAGTGGTTTGGAAACACCCGGTTCTGGATGGACAACTGTGCGTGCGCGAATAGTCAACTTGCTATCTGGGCCACCCAAGCGTCCGTAGGAAAATAAGTCACTGGCGGCTTGACGGAGAGTGGCATCAAGTTCAGTTGGGGTAATGCTAGGTGGCACGACAATTACAGCTTGATTGCCACCATTGTCAAACACCAAAGAAAACCGCACTGCGCCTGGAACCAGAGTACGGGTAAACGGAACGAGGCTCAAGGCAAACAAACCACCCGTGAGGACGATCATAAAGCCAGTAATTCCCACCAGCCTAAACCGGATGCCCCATTTGAAAACAAAACCCAGTAGAGCTATCGCGGCCAAGCTCAAAGTCAGAATACCTGCCCACTGGGCAAAGGTGAGAAAATTAGCTGTTGTTAGCATAGTTTTGATAACGGAGAGCCACTTAGAAAGGGCAACAGGTTACAACGCATGTAATGTTGACTTTTTTTCATCCTACCAGCGTTGCTCTCGTCCTGTTTTCCGACAACAGAGCATTTTTGACCAAAATCAGGGGGAGTTTGAGGGGATAGATGCAAGCCCCTTCTCTACTTCGGGAGGTCAGCTTTCAACTGTAAACCGTGATTCTACTGAAATAGCGTCATAACAGGTGTGCCGGGATTCCGTATTTTTGCGGTCGAATAATCTGCGATCGCAGTAGTAACAATGAAGGGTTCGATTCACCTGAACGAGAGCGGACGCGATCGCGTCCTTGGCAAAGAGTTGTGGAGAGAAATCCCGTGCAGCAGAAAATGGTCAGGGGCAAGCTAGCTCAAGCAGGATTAGGAGCTGGACTCTCCAGAGTTAAAGCTAATACTTGGTCGATTGAGAAGAAGACGGTGGTGATGCTGGGACTAGCATCAACGATTTTGGTATCGCTCAATGCTCTATTTTATTGGAACTTTATTAAGCAAAAAGAAATATCCGATCGCGTCAATCACAGCCAGCAAACGATCCAGAAGCTGGAAAGTGTCCTTTCCTCGGTTAAGGATGCAGAGACGGGCCAACGAGGCTATTTGCTCACAGGGCAAGAGCCTTACTTAGAACCCTATACCATTGCGATGGCAACAATCGACCGAGAAATTGCACAACTCAAACGATTAACGGCAACGAACCCTAACCAACAACAGCAGCTTATCTCTCTTGAACCCCTAATTCGGAACAAGTTAGCTGAACTCAAGGAAACGATCGATCTGAAGAACAATAAGAGTTCAGCCGCTGCTCAACAAGTAGTTTTAACCGATCGCGGAAAAGAACTCATGGATCGAATCCGAGCGACAATCCAACACATGCAAGAGCAAGAACATGAGCAATTGCAAGATTGGTTAAAAGCAAAAGAGCTAGAGGCCCGAAGCGGGCAGTTGACGTTCTTTGTGGGTGTAATTTTCACGTTAATCGCATTTTATCTGGTGTATCGCACCGTCCAGCAAGAGACTCGCGATCGCAAACAAGCGGAAGCCTCGTTGAGACAGCTCAACGAACACCTAGAAGCTAAAGTCCAAGAGCGAACATCCGAACTGCAAGAGGCAAATGTCAACTTATTGCATTCCAATCGCGAACTAGAGCAGTTTGCCTACGTTGCGTCTCACGATTTGCAAGAACCCCTGCGAGCGGTGAATAGCTATGCACAGCTGATTGTTCGGAAATACCAAGGTAACCTCGATGCCAAAGCGGATAAATATCTGGCTTACATCATGGATGGCGCTACCCGAATGCAGCAGTTGATCGACGATTTGCTGAGCTTTTCGCGAGTGGGAACGCGGGGTAAATCTTTAGAACCAACCGACGGCGAGGCTGTACTAAGTCAGGTTTTGGATAATTTGCAAATTGCGATCGCCCAAAGCCATGCCGTAGTCACCCACGACCCTCTGCCCACCATTATGGGGGATGAAATACAGCTGATTCAGCTACTGCAAAATCTGATCGGCAATGCCATCAAGTTTCGCCGCGAGGAGCCACCCAACGTGCATGTTTCAGCCGAACCTCGCGAAAACGAATGGATTTTTTCGGTTCGGGATAATGGCATCGGCATGGAACCAGAATACTTCGATCGCATTTTCATGATTTTCCAACGCCTGCATTCACGTAGCGAGTATCCTGGCACAGGGATTGGTCTTGCCGTTTGCAAGAAAATTGTAGAACGCCATGGAGGACGCATCTGGCTGGAGTCAACTCCAGGAGTCGGTACAACCTTTTTCTTTACGATTCCACAACCCTAAGAACCGTTAATTGTTGCTGTAACACTAGTTAAGTAGTCATTCATTTTATGCTTGTGAGACCGATTGAAATTTTGCTGGTAGAAGACTCACCCAGTGATGCCGATTTGACAGTAGAAGCACTGAGCGACGGTAAGGTACTTAATAATTTGCACTGGGTTGAAGATGGCGTAGAAGCCCTCGCATTCTTGCGGCAACAGGGAAAACATGCCAATGCACCTCGTCCCGATTTGATTTTGCTGGATCTAAATTTGCCGAAAAAAGATGGTCGTGAAGTTCTGGCGGAAGTCAAAGCAGACCCTAATCTAAAACGAATTCCTGCGATCGTTCTCACAACTTCAGCGGCTGAGCGAGATATCCTTAAGACCTACGAACTTAATGCCAATTGTTATGTGACCAAACCCATTGATTTAGATCAATTTATCTCGGCAGTGAAACTGATCGAGCAGTTTTGGTTAGCTTTGGTGAAACTGCCTTTGGAGTAATCAGCTATTAAGCATTTAATTTACTGCTGAGGCTGACGGGGTGACGGGGAGATGGGGTGATAGGAGGACTCCGGATGCCTGATTTGAAGGGTAAGTAGGACGCAGGGGACACAAGCGACGGTTATTTGTATCAGGAATTCCATTAAATGACCAAGATGGATAGTGTATCTGAACGTCCTTACGCAGCTACTGCTGAGCAGATTAAAATTCTTTTAGTAGAAGATAATCCAGCCGATGCCGATCTGCTGCAAGAACTCCTAGCTGATGTTGATGAAACCCAGTGGCAAGTTGTCCATGTGGAAAGGCTCAAAGACGCGCTCCAATGCTTGATCGACAGTCAGTTTGATGTCGTGCTATTAGACCTGTCGTTACCCGATAAACAGGGAGTTGCTACAGTCGTGCAAACTTATCAAGCGGTACCCGATTTACCGATATTAGTGCTAACGGGACTGAACGATCGCGTTATTGCCTTGGAAGCTTTGCGCGAGGGGGCGCAAGATTATTTGGTCAAGGGCAAAATTGATAGTGACTTGCTGGTACGGGCGATTCGTTATGCGATCGAGCGGACTCATACCTTGAAGCGGTTACGTCAGAGCGAGGAGCAGTTACAAGGCCTCAATGAAGAACTAGAGCGCCGAGTCGAAGAGCAAACCGATGAGTTACGGCAAAAGAATCAATCCCTACAACGCGAAATTGCCGAGCGTCAGCGCTTAGAAGAAGAACTCCGGAACGCCTTAGCAGCAGAAAAAGAACTCAGCGACCTCAAATCTGACATTATCTCAGTGGTTTCTCATGAATATCGCACCCCATTGGCAACTATCCTCTCGTCTACTGAATTGCTCGAACGTTACAGCTGTCAATGGCCTGAAGAGAAGAGACAACGTCATTTCCAGCGGATTCTCAGTTCAGTTGACCGTTTAACTCGGTTAATCAATGATGTGCTGGTATTTAGCAAAGCGGAGGCGGGCAAACTGGAGTTCAACCCATCTCCTCTGGATTTGGTAGAGCTATGCCGCGAACTGGTGGAAGACTCACAACTCAGCATGAGAGTTCAGCACACCATTAACTTTACCTGTGAAGGCTCAGCTCGGGAAATATGCCTAGATGACAAGCTGCTGCGGCAAATCTTGACTAATTTGCTCTCTAATGCTGTTAAGTACTCACCTGAAGGTAGTCAGGTGCAATTCGATCTGATTTATAGGAATGACTGCGTCCAAATTCGCATTGAAGATCGAGGAATTGGTATTCCGATCAAAGACCAAGATCGGTTGTTCGAGGCTTTTTATCGCAGTAGTAATGTTGGCACGATTTCTGGAACGGGATTAGGGCTGGCAATTGTCAAACGATGTGTAGACCTCCATGGTGGTCAAATTGGTGTAGAAAGTGAAGTTGGAGTTGGGACAACCTTTACAATTACACTCCCGTTGTAGTCTAATTCCAGAGGAGCTTGAGTTGAAATGAGTAGCATGACCAATTGGGAAGCGATTGCCCCAAAGGGGCAGCGCGAAGCGATCGCGCCAAACGCAGGAGAAAAGGCGATTGCAAAACTGAAAAGGGCCGTATTAGCGGCTCAAACGTTAGGAGAACTGTATCTGTTGATAGAAGACTACTCTCATGAGGAGTTCATGCAGGTGTATCATCAGTTAACGTCGAAGCAACAGGCAACACTTCATGCTATTTGCGATCGTGAAACTCAGATGCAACTTGCTGCCCTAAATGCTGGCAATGCTTTCAGTCGGAAAGTTGTCTAATTTGACCGAAGAAGCGATCTAAAAGATTTCCACAACATAAGTTAACTAGATGGTTCGTGGTGTAACGCCGCGAACCAAGTTGCTTTTTTCACATCCCGCGAACAGTGAGAAACTTCATATCCTTTGTGAAAAGAAAATGTTTTTTTCCGTGAGTACGATTGCTTAGGTTTAAGATAATTTCGTAGCATCTACCTCTCGATATAGAGAGAACTCCCATGATACGCCCTGTCTTCCGCTGCTGGAGCGCTGGCTATCTTTTGGTTGGGTGTTTGGTGACAGCTAGCTCTGTGCAAGCGCAAATTGTTCCAGATGGTACGCTCCCCGTAAATTCTGTTGTGATGCCGGGTTGCGTGGTTTGCACGATTGAGGGGGGAACAGTGCGTGGAGTGAATTTGTTCCACAGCTTCCGGGAGTTTTCGGTGCCGACGGGAGGGGAGGCATTTTTTAATAATCCAACGCAGATTGAGACGATTTTCAGCCGGGTAACGGGGAGTTCGGTTTCTAATATCGATGGGCTACTGCGGGCGAATGGGACGGTGAGTTTGTTTTTCCTCAATCCCAATGGAGTTCTGTTTGGGCCGAATGCGCGGTTAGAGATTGGGGGTTCGTTTGTTGCTTCTACGGCAAGTAGTTTTAGGTTTCCGGATGGGAGTGAGTTTAGTGCCACCAATCCGCAAGCACCACCGTTACTGACAGTGAATGTAACGCCTGGGGTGCAGTGGGGGGCGTCTCAGCCTGGGGCAACGATTACGAATCGGGGACGTTTAGCGACTGGGCAGGATTTGACGCTGTTGGCGGACAAGTTGGATTTGCAGGGGCAGTTGCAGGCGGGGAGGGATTTAACCCTGTTGGCACAGGATACGGTGCGGGTGCGGGATGCCTTGACAACGCCTTTTATCGCCTCTGCGGGCAGACATCTGATGATGCAAGGCAACCAGAGTATTGATATTTTGGCGCTGAATCACCCGCAGTCACAGCTACAAAGTGGGGGAAATCTCAGTCTGATCGGTAATGGCGATATTTCTGGGGATGCTCGCTTTTTCAGTGGCGGCAATTTCTCCATGCTGACATTATCAGGAACTCCTGGTAACTTTGTCAGTTGGTTTGACCCAATTATTCAGGCGAATGGGGACGTCCGGTTTGGTAACTATACGGGCGTTGCCCTGAAGGTGGAGGCGACGGGTAGTATTCAGGGTGGGAATATTAGGATTACAGGAGCCGAGTGTGCAGCGGGTTCTCTCGGATGTGTTGGTAGTATTGCTGCAACCGATCCAGATTTTGTGACGCTCACAGGCAGTCCATCAGTAATTTTACGAGCAGGGTTAGCCTCTGTCACCACTCCTACTACATTTCCTTATCCTGCGGGAGGGGCAAGTTTCACGGCGGCTACAGGGCTACCATTGGGGATTACTGTTGGTAGTATCGATACTTCTCGTAGCGATGGTGGGAATGGAGGGGATATCATCCTCTCTGCCGCCAACGGCAACATCAACGCCAATCAAATACTGTCTGGTGTAGACAGAAACTCAGGTAATGCAGGGAATGCAGGAAATATTATTATTCAAGCCAGTGGTAATATTGTGATTGCTCCAGCACTGAATAATAGTGGAGCTGTTGATGCTTCTACGATCGCACGTAACGGCACATGGAATGCTGGTAACTCTGGGAACATTCAAATCACCAGCATCAGCGGCAATATCACGGTTAATGGGGGGATATTTGCCAACTCGACTGCTGTTGGAGCAGGAAGTACTGCGGGGGTAACTGGAAATATTACGTTACAGGCACCTCAAGGTACGATTAGCGTTACTGGCAACACAGCGGGCGTGATTGTGAC
>DATNPC010000212.1:0-6588 GCA_036703375.1 Allocoleopsis sp. | reverse complement strand
TGAATCAACTGCGCCTGTGCCAGACGCAACTCCTCAATCATGCCTGACATCGTTTGGGCTTGCCGCGCACACTCAGCCGCTTGCTGTTGCGTGCGAGCGTACAAATTAGCTTGTTGTAAGGAAATTGCCAGTTGATCGGCGACAGCTTGGGCGAGTTTTTGGTCATTTTTCGACCAGTATCGAATCTGCGAACACTGGTTGAGATATAGAATGGCGTGAAGCGCGCCGTTGGCTTGAACGGGAACAACGAGGGAGGATTTAATCTGTGCAGCTTGGTACTCGGCGTTAGCTTTACCGATTCGCTCGTCGTTGGTAACATCTGGGATCGTCACCAATTGACGGTGCTGGATGACCCATTGCGTGATGGGGCCGTTTCGGTCAAACTGGTCGAGGGAAGCCGAAAAAGGTGGGCGGCAAATTTCGTAAAGACGCTTCCCGGATAACGCTTCATGTCCTGTTTCAATCGCCATTACACGGGGCATGTTAACCGAGCGTAGCTCACCTTGGGGATGAGTTGGCTCGTCCACTAGATGCACGAGACATCGATCGGCTTGTAATGTCTCTAATAACTGAGCGATCGCTTCCGTTACAATTTTTTCGGGATCGAAACTTTGCCGAGTCTGACTGGTGATGTGATTGACTACCTGTTCGCGAATTGCTTGTTCTTGAGTCTGTTTGTAGAGCTGAGCTTGACGGATTGCCACCTCTAAGGGTTCGACAATGGACTGCAAAAACTCAATTTCTGCGGTAGACCAGTGACGCGGTTGCTCTGAAAGACAGGCTAGGAACCCTATGGAATTTTTTCCTCCTGTAACGGGAATCAGAAGGCTAGCCCTGTAGCCCAAGAGTGGAGCATTCTCCCCAGGAGAGTCGGGCTGTTCTGCCCAGCAGTTTGGCTTTGCTCTGGCGGAGTCTCCCTGTCGCCACCAGCATAACCAGGGAGCAATTACACTCCATAAGTTGGAACCAGACACGGGTGCGCCACTGTTAATAATCAGCTCACCTGATGCGATCGCGCTCTTGAGGTTGCCAAAGCTTTCTAGGGAATGATATCCCAGATTGGATGATTCTCGCTCGTTGTCGCTCCGTTCGCAGACGACCTTCACCTGCTGCGTTTGTTGGAAATACCAGAGGAAGCTACAGCAATCGACATCTAGCAGCGCGGCGAGTTCATCGGTTGCGGTTTGTAAGACGACTTCTAATTCCAGCGAGTTGCGAATGCGATCGACAATCTTGCGGATGAGTGCGGCTTGCTGTCTGTGATACTTGAGCCAGACTTGGAGTAATTGAAAAGCACGATTGATAGATTGGAACACAATGCCTTCCCTTAACGCTACTCCGCACCCAAACTTAACAGTGAGCAGTTATCAGTGACCAGTGGCCAGTTATGTACCGAACTACATCGGGTAGAAATCCCCCACTTCCATAAGTGGTATGTTTCAGGCGGGGTAACTGTTCGCTGCTCGCCTGCTCACTGATAACTAGTAAATCCCCACGCTGTTACCCGTTCACTGCTTTAATGTCTAAATTTTAGGCAACTCCAAGGAGCTAAAATTTAAAGTCTTCCTAAAAAAAAGATTGCGGCTATTCAACTAACTGCTCTGGTTGTAGTTTACCTAAGTCGTTGGTTCGAGGATTGTATTCGCGATCGCAAAAGACTTTTACGATTGAGAATTGGCTTTGGCGAATTGGAGCGATAGTTGCAGGAAACTGGAGTCGCCTGCTAAAATCAGCTCGAACTGAGGCAGACGCTTGCTATCCTACAACTTTACCGGCCAGAAATAAAGCGTTGCTTTTGGATGAGGTCTTCGCATTGAACCTGTAAAATTGTATTGAATCTCATCTAAAATTTTTTAGAGCGTGGTTTGTGAAAATCGAGGAGTGATATGAACAAGAAATTAATCGGTTTGGCTCTCGTATTGACCCTAGCTTCTACGTTGGGAGCTTGTAATTCGGGTGGCGGTGATAAAACCCCAGCTTCAGGAGGTTCACCAGAATCTCCAACAACGTCGCCTAGCTAGTGAGATGCGCGCTCGTCTACGCGCTATTTGACCCGCTTGGCTTTCAAAGTCCGGAAAACTGCTGAAGATATGAATGCGGCATCTAGACGTTGTGTCTGATGCCGCATTTCGATCTGAATTCAAGAGAAACTTGAAACAAGGAAGATTTGTAATAAGGTCTGTCCAGCCATGAGACGAGGCAAGTCCCTGAGTTTTGTCCTAGGTCTATCTTTGATTGTTGCTAGACCGGCTTTGGGTTTGCCACCGCCGGATGATGTACCCGAAGAGGTGTTAAGGACGGAGATTATCACTGAGGCGCGATCGCCAATTGACGGCACGCCGCTGACAGCTGCGGAGTACGCCCAACTTCAAGCCGCACTCACAGAGCGCTCCGCTCCTCCCCAACTTAACTCAAAAATTCAGCGATTGATTTTCCTGTTGCGCCTGCGCCACCTGCTGCGAACAGTGCTTCCGTTCTAAGCTAATCGATGCCTAGTTTCGCTGTTGTCGTTGAAGGCAAGAGCGCGATCGCGAGGACGAGCAAACCTGGAATAGTTTTGCTCAATTGTAGGTCGTTATTTGTTAAAATACCTCATCTTTAAAACTATGTATGCCCCCAGGGGGTATTGCTAGCCTCTCATGATTGTGTACCGTAAGGAGAAATGTGTAGAAAAAAAGAAAATTGTATATAAATATTAAAATTATTGTGCTTTTGCTCCCCGTTGATAGAGGTAGATAGCTTGATGTCCCCCACCATTGCCCCTGAACAAATTGACCGGATTGTTTGGAACCAACATCACGACCCGTTTGAAGTCCTCGGTCCCCATCGCATCGAACAGGACGGTAAGACAAGCTGGGTAGTGCGGGCTTATCTACCAAATGCAGAGGCGGCGTGGGTACTGTGTCCGGAAGAGCGGATGGAGTATTCAATGCAGCCAGTACATCATCCTCACTTTTTTGAGACAACTATCGAGACGCCCGAACTGGCAAATTATCAACTGCGGATTAAGGAAGGAGAACACGAGCGAGTCCTCTACGACCCCTATTGCTTTCGCTCTCCCCACTTAACTGATTTCGACCTGCACCTCTTTGCTGAAGGGAATCATCATCGGATTTACGAAAAACTCGGAGCTCACGCTACGGAGATTGATGGCGTCAAAGGAGTCTACTTCGCTGTTTGGGCTCCCAATGCTCGTAACGTATCACTTTTAGGGGATTTCAACTATTGGGACGGGCGCAAACACCAAATGCGTAAGGGTCCGACTGGTGTTTGGGAACTCTTTATTCCTGAACTTGGCGTTGGAGAACACTACAAGTACGAAATTAAAAACTATGAGGGTCACATCTATGAAAAATCTGACCCCTATGGTTTCCAGCAAGAAGTCCGGCCCAAAACTGCGTCTATCGTGACAGACTTGGATGCTTATGAATGGAATGATGCAGACTGGATGGAGCGTCGGCGTCACACAGAGCCCTTGAGCCACCCAATTTCTGTGTATGAAGTTCACCTAGGCTCTTGGTTGCATGCTTCCTCCGCCGAACCGGCTAAGTTACCCGATGGGAAAACAGAACCTGTTGTTCCGGTGTCCGAACTGCGACCGGGGGCGCGTTTTCTGACGTACCGCGAACTTGCCGATCGGTTAATTCCTTACGTCAAGTCTTTGGGATTTACCCATGTCGAGCTTTTGCCGATCGCAGAACATCCGTTTGATGGCTCTTGGGGGTATCAGGTCACGGGCTATTATGCCTGTACCTCCCGCTATGGGACGCCAGAAGACTTCATGTACTTTGTTGACCAATGCCACCAAAACGATTTGGGTGTGATTGTGGACTGGGTACCCGGTCATTTCCCCAAAGATGGTCACGGCTTGGCGTTCTTTGATGGCACCCATCTCTACGAGCATGCCGACCCTCGTAAGGGCGAACACAAGGAGTGGGGGACGTTGGTGTTTAACTACAACCGCAACGAAGTGCGTAACTTCTTGGTTGCCAATGCCCTGTTCTGGTTCGATAAGTACCATATCGATGGCATGCGGGTGGATGCGGTGGCGTCGATGCTGTACCTCGACTATTGCCGCAAGGATGGAGAATGGGTTGCCAACCAGTATGGGGGTAGAGAGAATATTGAAGCGGCTGATTTTCTGCGTCAGACCAATCATGTGATTTTTAGTTACTTCCCCGGTATCCTCTCGATCGCGGAGGAGTCAACGGACTGGCCGATGGTGTCTTGGCCGACCTATGTTGGAGGGTTGGGCTTTAATTTGAAGTGGAACATGGGTTGGATGCACGACATGTTGGATTACTTCCACATGGACCCTTGGTTCCGGCAGTTCCACCAAAATAACATTACGTTTAGTATGTGGTACCACCACAGCGAGAACTACATGCTGGCGCTGTCTCACGATGAGATCGTCCACGGCAAGAGCAATATGATCGGGAAGATGCCGGGGGACGAGTGGCAAAAATTTGCCAACGTGCGGTGTTTGTTTACTTATATGTTCGCTCACCCCGGTAAGAAGACTCTATTTATGAGTATGGAGTTCGGTCAGTGGAGTGAGTGGAATGTTTGGGCGGATTTGGAGTGGCATTTGCTGCAATATGAACCGCATCAAAAGTTGAAGCAGTTTATGACTGACCTCAATCAGTTATATCGCAGCGAACCGGCTCTGTATAATCAGGATTTTGCTCAGGAAGGATTCCAGTGGATTGATTGTAGCGACAATCGTCATAGTGTGGTTTCATTCATTCGCCGCTCTAAGGATGCTGAGGAGTTTGTCGTTGCGGTGTGCAATTTCACACCTCAGCCCCACAGCCACTATCGCGTTGGGGTTCCAGAGATGGGATTTTACACGGAACTGTTCAACAGCGATGCCCGCGAGTACGGCGGTAGTAATATGGGAAATCTGGGAGGAAAGTGGACGGATGAGTGGTCGTACCACAGCCAACCTTATTCTTTAGATTTGTGCTTGCCACCTCTAGGGGTGTTGATTCTCAAGCTGGATCGAGCCAAGACTCAGGCGGCATTGCAGCCAAGGGAAGGGTAAGCTAAAGCAGGTAAGGGAAAGAGTAAAAGAAGCGATCGCGTTTCGGCTTTTTCCCTATTTTGCCTTGAACAAACAGTGAGCAGTGAGCAGTTACGAGCAATAAACACGTCGGGTAGAAATCCCTCGCTTCCACAAGCGGTATGTTTCAGGCGGGATAACCAATCGCTGTCTAACTGGTTACTGAAAACTGTAAATCCCCACGCTGTTGTCTTTGTCACTGGTCACTGGTCACTGCTCACTGCTCACTGGTCACTGTTCACTGTTCACTGCGTTAATAGCACGACTTCTTGCTGTCGTTGGCTTTAGCATGCTCTTGACCCATACGCAGGGTGCCAATCAGGGTGGAAACATAGACGCAGCGTTTGAGCTTACTGTTGTTGTTGACGATCAGCGTGAGTTGTCCGAGTTGTCCGTTGGTATTGCCCATGTAGTTGAACTGAACTCGCTGGATACCGTTTTGCTTGTCGGTGTATAAGGTTGTCTCTTTGCTATAAAGGCGGATTCCCGTGTCTAAGCTGCGCCAAGTAGCGAGGTTGGGACTGAGGCTGCGAGGATGAGTGGCGAGTTGTACAATTGGTTTGCCATTGGCGATCGCTTCTCGCACGCTGAGTTGCCAGGTGACTTTTTGGAGCATTGCGTTGCTTTTGGTTTCCTGCATCGCTTGGTAAACTCGGTATTGAGCGGCGTTGAGGCGTTGGCGGTTGATAAAAGCGTTCCAGGTTGGAATTGCGATCGCGCTGACTATCCCCAATACTGCGAGCAAAATGATCAGTTCGAGTACTGTAAAACCTGCATTGGATTGATTCCTTACTCGCATCTAAAGTCACCCTGCTCCTATATTTTTTGTCTAGCTAACTCCCTTTTGGCAATTTAATAGTCTCCTGGGAAGGAAAAACAGAGTGAAAACCTGGAATACTAAAAAACCCCGACTTAAAATAGTCAGGGTTTTCTCGGATATATTTAGTAGAAATTTAGGGTATTAATGCAGTATTGCTATCCAAATTGTCTGACAATAGTGGCTAGCTGCAAGTCTCTTTTATTTTTCTATTCCTTCATTATTATTAATTTTGTTAACTCTACCGACAACCTCCGGGGTTGTTTGTTGCATCGTATTGTCCTCGACCAATTGAGATCGAGCCTAAAATCGTCGTGACTTGGACGCACCGCTTGGTTGAAGGATTAGGATTGTTGCTGTTACCAGCAGGCACGCCTGTCACAATTGTTAGTGGAGGATTAACTGATGGAGGAGCGCCACTTACACCTGTTTGCAAAGCACCCATGTAATCAAAGGTAATCTTTTGTATTGGGGGTTCATTCGGCGAATTAGGGGAATTACTTGGAGGAGGATAGGAAGAGGAAGCAGTAGCAGCGTTTTCACCAGTCAGATTAGTACCCAGTAAAATTTGATTGCGTTTGATGGCTAATTCCCCATCTAAACTTTTCCAGTAATTAGAAATATCGGATATTTTTGTAGGGTAAACAGCAACTTCGGCTGCTCCATTGTTAACTCTAACGCTAACGCTATAGCTAACTTTTTTGTTTTT
>DATNPC010000211.1:0-2604 GCA_036703375.1 Allocoleopsis sp. | reverse complement strand
TCAGTCCACTCCTGGTCACTTTTGCCTTGCCTGGAGCTGAGGGGGGAAAGCCTTCGCTACTCAAAGCAGCCGTATTCGCTCATCCTAAAAGGGGGCGAAGCCTTCCCCCCTAATCCTTATTACCCTGACCTGAATCCTTACGGATCATCCAAAACCTTTGCAAAGATTGCTTGTACCTCGTCTGCATCACATTCGGCGCGATCGTCTGCCTGCATTGCCAAAGCAACTTCTCTACAGGTACGAAGCTTCTCGTCGAAGCCAAACTCCGAGTGAATTCCGCGCCGCTGATCCCAGTTATGCAGCAATCCCTCAACACATAGCTTATAGAGTAATGCTCGGTCTTCCGGCAGGCGACCTCCTTCAAAGTAGTTGACCAGGCAGATAGCGGAAAGCATCAGTGGGTTACGAGCCAGATTCCGGATGTAAGGATGCTCCTGAAAGCCATCAACAATAGTGTCTCCATCGCTCTCACCTTCCCGCCGAGCCTCAGCTTCAGACTCATTCCTAGCTAGACGCACAGCAGTACACCAATGACGGGTATACTCTCGGATTTGAGCTTCACGGAAGTCCGACAGATCGCACTCGATGAATTTGCGGTTATGGAGCATACCTGGGGGATAGCCTACCGGACGAGACGAAATCAGATAGTAGCACTTCGGATATTGCTTCAGCAGATTAAACAACCAGGGAATCAGGTACTTGTCCCGCACTTCCGGTTCTGTTTCATCTAGACCATCCAGCATAAACAGAACACGACCTGCCTTCATCTGCCGATCAATCCAACCATCCGGCATCAGATCAGCTCGGTCTTTACTCGCAGTTGCTTTTTCAATTAGGGCTGCGCCTCTAGGCAGGTTCGACAAATCGAGTTGTCGTACCCGCAGTAGCAGCGGAATTGCCTGCTGATCTCCCAGGATAAAGTGTTCTTCGACTGATGCCAGCTTGACTTGTAACCATTCAAAGAAGGTGGACTTCCCAGCCCCCGGTAAACCAACGATTACGCTGCGAGGAGAGCGTTTCACCTGCTCAAACGCTGTAGGCGTTTGCTTATCTGCTTCCTCGCTTCTTGCTATTCGCTGTAGCTCATCATACTTATTACGGTTTCCATAAAGCCTACGAGCTGCTGCTAAGTTCATCAGGCAGACTGAAGCATTTGTCTCTGCACTTTTCGCTTCTTTAGATCGCTCTCTCACTACCACCCGAGGCATCACGAATAACTCACGTAAATCCACATCCAAATTGGTGGTCATCCGCACGGTTCCTGCTTCAACCCGATGGAAGCGTTGAAGCAGATAGTCGCGGTACAGGAGTTCATAGCGCTCGTCTGCTCCAGCTTGACCCGACTGACCCTGAGCATTGATTTGCTCGCTAATTTCATTCAGTCGGTTGACAACTCGACGGGGCAACTCAAAAGTGCTGGAGAAGTTGAGCTTCTGCCACTCTGCCATGACTGGACCAACCAGCATCAATACCTGCACCACCGTGTAGAGTGCTAAGCGATACACGGCATCATGCGTCTGCTGAACTACATGAGGGCAGGGTAAAGGGTTCAGCAGCTTTTCAACAATTTCCTCAGTGGTGACGTTAGGGTTAGCAATGTCGTCCAGTTCCAGCAAGTTTCCCATTGCTGCAAAGCCGCTAAGGATACCTTCAACGGTTGCTTCACTCAATTTTTGGTTCAGGAAGAAGCGAGTCAATGACGATGACGCTGCATCTGCTGCCTCCTCAACCTGACGAATAACAACATTGAGTTTTCTGCGATCGGAGATTTGGGTGCGGAAAGGCTCGGAGAATAGGTGGTCAAAAAGCTCACTGTAAAAGTCCAAAACCTGATCGTCAACTGAGGACGGCATGGTAAATTTTTATCTTTTCCCGCTAAGTTGCTTGCCGACTATTGTGGCATCACTCCCAAATGCACTTCAACAACGGATGTCGTCTTCCCGGATAATCCCACATCTAAAGGCTCAATCCGGCTATCTGCACTTTTTTACACGTATCTCGGCTCAATCCCGACAACGCATCAAGTAGATGTTGCACGAACATTCATGCGATTGTCACACTACGCCCCCTTGCTTCGTCTGATCAATGAATCGACTGTAGAACCTACTGGAGACTCATCGATGAAAGTATTGATTGCTGGTGCAACGGGTATATTGGGGCGGCGATTGGTTCAGCAGTTGCGCGATCGCGGTCATAATGCGATCAAATGATTGAGGAGTTCAACGAGAGGTGAGACTAAGGATGAGTACATTATGCCTCTTGCATAAATCCCAAAAGGGCGTTCGTGAAATCTTAAAGGTTTCACCTTTTCAGTGAACAGTGGCCAGTGACCAATTGCCTGATACGAGTATCCTGAGTATGAGGCTTCCACGCTAGCCGTGGCAGGTTTTAACGGGGGATTCACCCCCCCGTTATCAACCTTGTTCACTGTTCACCGATCGCCGATCGCTGTCAATGCCATCTTTAGGGATTATGTAAAAATAAGTTGAACAATTAAGGAGAAATTTGGGGTTTGATAATATAGTTCCACTCACCATGAAAAGAGTTTCGCTCAATAGCAATGGCATCAAGTTCAGTGTCTGTGACTTTAATTCCTGTTTTATA
>DATNPC010000210.1:0-7888 GCA_036703375.1 Allocoleopsis sp. | reverse complement strand
TTTCCACAATTGAGTTAATGCAAATTCCAACAGAGGTAAATTACCAGGTTCTGACTCTACATCATGCAAAATGCGTTTTGCCAATCCCTCTTGAAACGTTATCCCCAACTTCTCAGCAGGCTTAACAATTACCTGCTCAAGTTCTTTACAATTCATCGACCTGATAAGCTTGATATCAGTTTTCAATAAATCTCCAAAAGGGGGATATAACAAAGCATTTCCCAAGAAATCTGCCCGCATTGTTGCAACTAGTACACGCTTGAGTTGTGATTGAGAAGGGCAAGATGGAAAGCTAGCTAATAAATTATCCAAGAAACTAAGGCGAACTTTCTGCTCCGTGCATAGAGTGTAAATTTCTTCAAACTGATCGGCAATTAGCAACACCCGATCTGTTGGATGATTTTGGTGAATCTGGGCAAATACATCAGCTAGAGGGATTTCACCCTCGCTCAGAGCTTTTGACAATTTACGAGCTTGGATTATCTGATCGGTATTATCCAGATTGGGGATATAAAGAGGAACTAGCGCCAAAGCCAGAGCATGAAAAGGATCTGAATCGGGACGGAAGTGAGTGAATAGCCAGTGACCTTCATTTTGAAGTTTGGGCACCAGCACCTAAAGCAGCAATAATAAGAGAAATAGGCTCCATAGTTAATCCTCAATAATTTATTTGTAGGGGGGAAATATTTATTTCCGACGTTGAGAGGATATTAGAAAATAGCTTATAGCGGTTACAATATCATAACATCGCATGATATGACTAAAACTTTTATTTTTCGTATAATTTAACCCAAGACCGTTTTGGTTAAGCGACTCTCACGGGCGTTGCTCGTTGGTTAGTACTCTTATCGCTTGCATTTTGGCACACTGGGCTTGTTTATCCAGTAGCTCTACAGATTTACCTGACTAGGGACAAGCCGCACAACTCGAACTCCCATCTATAAATTGCCACAATTGCTGATGTTCCTTTTTTTACTCCACCTGGAACGAATACGTCCTCTTGCACTTAGTCACGGAATATACATTCAACTTTCCCCGTGCAAGATTTTGAAGTGCAGCTTGGAGAAGTTTACTTCTGGCACGAACGCCAAGTCCCGCTGGCTGAAGTGCCACCGGTATTGCTGAGTATTGTCTGGAGTGAGATATCGGCGATTGTTAGACCTTAGCTATCAACAATGAAAGAGACACTAACAAATAACTTTGATTTAATCAGCCCAACCGCATTAAGTGCCGCCTACTGTAGGCAATTGAGCGACATTCCCTACGCCCAGGAAATTGCTCAACTAGTCGATGCTCAATCCTTCAATAACCAGAGCAATAGCAACCAAACCCAGCAACGGAATCCAATGATGATGATAGCTGAAGCGCGCTATAAAGCCGTCAATCATCTCATTGCCAAGTATGGCTACCCCCAAATTATTGAATTAGCATCTGGCTTACTTCCGCGTGGCATGGTCATGTCAGCCGATCCAAACATCACCTTTGTTGAAAGCGATTTACCAAATGCGATCGCCTTTAAACAGCAGCTAGTTAACCAGCTGATTGAGCAACGTCCCAATCTTCATTTTGAAGCGATCGAAGTGACTAGTAGACCGAGCCAATTTCCCATTCATGCCGACTACTTACACAACTCGCAAAAGGTTACTATCTTATGCGAAGGATTGCTGTCGTACCTGACTTTTCCTGAAAAGGAACACCTGTGCGCTAATGTCCGAGAAATGCTTCAACACTATGGAGGCGTTTGGATTACTCCCGATCTGTATACCAAGGAAGCATGGCATCGGATGCAGGAGACTAGCTCAGTCGCTCAAGAGCGGTTAGAAACTATTTCTACCCTAACAGGAAGAGCTGTGGTCGATAACAGTTTCAACAACTTAAAACATGCCGAACAGTTTTTTGTAGAACAAGGGTTCTGCATTGAAGCGTACAGAATGAGTGAAATCATGGGAGAACTCACTTGTTTAAACCACCTAGGTTTTAATCGGGATGAAGCTCAGGATTTCTTCTCCACAGGTTCTGTTTTCGCGATCGCTCTCAACTCCTAACCCGTTGCCTGCCTATCGGTTTTACAGTTCGAGAAAATTGTCAAGCCATTTTTAGAGATTCTTAATATTGACCTCTGAGCAAAAATTGCGGCACGAACAGCAGAGCGTAAGAGAGCGAACCCTCCTGTCCTGAGCTAAAAATTCCATCAAAACATTTAGGAATTTAGCGATACGTTAAATATTGTTGCCTAAAACAACATCGGTGTTGTTTTAATTTTAGGCTGAATTCCTAGTGGACAAAAGCGTTGAGCGATTTGAGCCAAAAGTTTAACCTTTGTAAGCCCTTACTCCTCACGGACTTCAAGTCTGAGAAAATCGGAAACGTCTCAAAACAACACGCGCGATCGCTACTCCATTCATCTCTTTAGAGATTTTTTTTGACCATATAGGGAGAACATTGTATGAAATTGGCTTACTGGATGTATGCAGGCCCCGCCCATATTGGCACCCTACGCATCGCTAGTTCGTTTAAGAACGTCCACGCCATTATGCACGCACCCTTGGGCGATGACTACTTCAACGTCATGCGCTCGATGCTAGAGCGGGAACGGGACTTCACGCCGGTGACAGCCAGTATCGTTGACCGTAACGTGTTGGCACGCGGTTCTCAAGAAAAAGTGGTGGACAACATCACCCGCAAGGACGCGGAAGAACACCCGGACTTAATCGTGCTGACACCAACCTGCACCTCCAGCATCCTACAAGAAGACTTGGGCAACTTCGTGGAGCGTGCCCAGCTAGAAGCCAAAGGTGACGTGATGCTGGCAGACGTGAACCACTACCGATTCAATGAACTGCAAGCCGCCGATCGCACTTTACATCAAATCGTTAAGTACTACACCGAGAAAGCCCGCAGGCAGGGCAATCTCCCCGAAGGCAAAACCGAAAAGCCCTCCGTCAATATCATCGGTATTACCACCCTCGGCTTCCACAATCAGCACGACTGCACCGAGTTGAAGCGGTTGATGGCTGACTTGGGAATTGAAGTCAACGAGGTGTTTCCAGAGGGGGCTTCGGTTAAGAACCTGAAGAATCTGTCTCGTGCTTGGTTTAACCTGGTGCCGTATCGGGAAATTGGCTTGGCTACAGCGCGTTACCTGGAAGAACAGTTTGGGATGCCTTATGTGGACATTACCCCGATGGGCGTTGTAGAAACAGCGCGTTGCATCCGCAAGATTCAACAGGTGATTAATGCCCAAGGTGCTGATGTTGATTACGAAGACTTCATCAACGAGCAAACCCTCTACGTTTCCCAAGCCGCTTGGTTCTCGCGCTCGATCGATTGCCAGAACTTAACGGGTAAGAAGGCGGTTGTGTTTGGCGATAATACCCATGCGGCTGCCCTGACTAAGATTCTGGCACGGGAAATGGGGATTCACGTTGTTTGGGCTGGCACCTACTGCAAGTACGATGCCGACTGGTTCCGCGAACAGGTGAGCGAATACTGCGATGAAGTGATTATCAGCGATGATAATGGAGCAATTGGGGATGCGATCGCGCGGGTTGAACCCTCTGCCATCTTCGGCACCCAAATGGAACGGCATGTCGGCAAACGCTTAGACATTCCTTGTGGCGTTATTGCTGCGCCGATTCACATCCAAAACTTCCCCCTCGGTTACAAACCATTTATGGGTTACGAAGGCACGAACCAGATTGCCGATTTGGTCTATAATTCCTTCACGCTGGGCATGGAAGACCACTTGTTAGAAATCTTCGGCGGACACGATACCAAGGAAGTTATTACCAGAGGAATTTCTGCTGATTCTGACTTGAACTGGAATAAGGAAGCGCAGGCAGAACTGAATAAAGTTCCTGGTTTCGTTCGCGGTAAAGTGAAGCGAAACACCGAAAAATTTGCACGCGATCGCGGTTTCAGTGAAATCACCTTGGAAGTCATGTACGCCGCGAAAGAAGCTGTGGGTGCATAATTAGACTCAACTATCAGCGTCACACCCGGAATGGTATAAGAGTGTTTCCTTCGAGGGACACTCTTTTTGCTGTTTTTAATTAATTTGGAGGAGCGACATTTAGCAGCCATAAGAGCCTTCCCTGATTTTGGGTTCATCTGCTCCAATAGCTCTTGATTAAACAAACATAAAATGGGTAAATTGAACCAACAATAGTTTAATTTTTTTGTCAATTTAATATGAAGATATTGTAAATAAAACCAAATTAACCTTTAATTTACTCGCTCACAAAATAATGTTAACGTCTCGCCCCTATTCTCTATGGCGTTGAACAAATAACTTACACAATTATGTTGAGATTGCAATGCAGCACTTTAACAAGTGTTGTGCTGGCAGCAACCTGCATTCTACTACCATCGATATCCACGGCGCAGAACGCAAATAGCAATAAGCAGATTACTGTAAAGAAGGTCGGAGTTCCTTATGCCAATATTCGGCAAGGGCATCCCCCGAACGTTGTAGTGCGGGGTTTCCAACTGAAGGCTCTCGCACAAGGTGCAGATCGGTTGGAGAATCCATCAGGAGTCATTACCAAATTCGGGTATCTTAACGACTTTCCACCCCAGCCCGTAGAGGCGACTAAGACTGAACCCGACGAGAACACCTATCTGGTACTCGATCGCAATCCCGGTGGTTCAACGTTCGGTTACAACTATGGACGCCACTTCCTTTTCCAGGGTCATGAGAACGGTCAAGACTTTCTTTTTCGACCCAACGGGAGATACCAATGCCGACTCCGGCAATCAACCTGAACTAGCCGCCCGTGGTGCCTGGGGTTCGATCTTCCGGGTCGATCTGGATGACTCACGGGAACAGGGTAATATCTCGATTGTTGTCCTTGGTAATGCGGAGCAGTCAAGCTTCGACAACCTCGCTTTTGAGAACGGCACTACACTGTTGGCCGCTGAGGATCGTGGCGACACACTCCACAAGCAGCTAAACAGGCTTGATTCTATCTGGGCTTACGATGTAATCGGTCCCAACACTAACCCTCGGCGGTTCCTCGCACTCGGTCGCGACCTGGAATCTGAAAGAGATGTCGCCTACGGTGAGGCTGGAACTCCTGGTTTCCAGAATGAAGGCGATAACGAACCCACTGGCCTGCATATTTCACCAGGCTATATTTCACCTCAAAATGTACTAGGTAAGCAGGCGAACTTAGCGAATGCACGCTGGTTCTTCACCCAGCAGCACGGAAGCAACACGGTGTACCAAATTCTCCCTGTTTTTGGTCAATAAACTGCTCAAACCCTTTCTGATAAGAAAACTGTAGAGACCTGATAAGCTATGTCTCTACAGTTTTTTTAACTAGCCTCTAGTTCTTAATTAGTAAGAGAGTGAGGGGGGTTACAACGAGTACCTAAATGGAATTAATGTGATAAACTGCTGCCCATTTATAGGAAGAAGCAAACACCGAGCGCAGGAGAATTTTGCTCCTCCAACTACTTTTAAGCCATTGATTAGTAGTTGCGGGATGACTGTGATTACGCTAAACTCTTCAAAAGAAAAATTATTGACAATTAAAAACTTAGCAGCCAATAACTGCAAAGTTTTGTTAGCGTATGTAACTGGATTTTGTCATTGCATTAGCTTAGCGCAGCTTGTGAGCAAATCTTGACAAAAAATTGCCCAGAAAATCAAGCAAGAAGACTTGTTTTAACTAAAAAACGCTCAACGCAAGGAGCTTTAAGTTAGTGAACATCGCCAAAGCCGAACTGAAAGACGAACTGCATCTGCAATCGGTTGATGAGGTGACGAAAGCTCAACAGCAGCTTAACCACTTTAATACTGAGGAGTCTTTTCTCACTCCAGTCCAAGCTAATGAAATCCGCCGATACTTTCATTTGCTGGGGACGGGTTTAACTCCTCAAGAAGCAGAACAGCAAGCCAAAATCGTCAATTCAACTCAATCGCAATCAGGGGAATCGAACCACACGATGAACGGACACCACCAAAATCAGTCAGCTAATGCTAAGCCAACTTCAAGGGTTGAGCAAATTCTACAAAGCCAGCAGAATTTGTCTCGCACGTTGCTGGAGTTAAGCCATTCACAAGCGGAGTTGTTAGAAGCCAAAGCTTGGACGCAGTTTCAAAGTACTTATGCTACTAAGCTGTATAACGATATCAATAAATTTACAGATGATATGACAGCTTTGTTCTCTTTAATGGAATCGAATATAGAAGATGCAGAGTTCATTTCGACGGAGGAGTATCAACCCCTCCCTTTCGACTTGAGGTCCAAGGTACCCCCTCTGGACCGCCTACCCAGCGCCTAGTAGAGTCAGAACAACGCCTGATTGATGCCTACGAGAAAATGGGCAAAGAAGTCTCAGACTACACTGCCCAAAAAGTGAAAGAGGGGCAAACAAGGTTGTTGAAAAGTCTCAACAAAGCTTGGCTTGCCGGAGTAGCCGCAGGAATCTTGGCAGGTGTCTTGATGGCCTATGTAAACTGGGCATCTACAGGCAGACAAGACAAGCTGACTGAATATACGGCTAGTTCGATTCTTTTTTCGTCGTTGATTTCGATTTGTACGATGGCTGGAGCTTCATTAGGCTTGACTCAAGCGCTCAAGGGAAAGCCTGAATCTCCAAAAAATAGTTAATTAGCATGAGGGCGATCGCATTTTTTGTAGTGAAGACGCGATCGCTCTCAACCCGTTTTTATGCCTGTGCTTCTTTATCTTTGAAGTACCAATAGAGGTTGGCAACGGTAAAATCCGGTACGGCTTGCCAATTTGAGGGGGCTAAAGCTTTATAGCCAGAGGCTGGTGCTTGCTGGCTGATGTAGGATTCATGCTCTCGCCGTAGATCGGGCTTGACTATAAATTTAAGTTGATCGCGCAGGGATAGGTAATGAGACTTTTGCTTCAAATTCTCATAGAGTAATTGTTCCTCTGGTTCTGCTGTAGTCACTGGTTCTTCATTACCATCTGAACTATCAACTATCGGAATATCTGAACTTGCTAATAGCTGCTTATCTTCTGGGGAAAGAGCTTGTATCCAATCAACTTGATTTTGCCAAGATTCTAGTACGGGTAGATCGTGGCTATGAATCCGTGCGAGTTCTGGAAATAAAAAGTCTAGCTCCTCATCAGATTGACAGCGGTCAATCACAGTCAGGGAATCTTGGCGAATTGTGTCTTGAAGGTGCGAAAGGCGATCGCTTACAGCAGCAGGCGCATTCTGCAATTGAAAAGTCATAGCCATTGTCTGCTCAATAGCCCAAGCACATTCCACTCTGCGAAGATGTCCAGCCGCACTGGTTGCTTCCAATAGGTGAGGCTCGTTATAGTTTGCAAGGGCATTAGCCAACAGGAGCTGTGCATTGCCAAGGGTAACGTTTCTAGTACTTAGATCTTCAATTAACAGAGCCGTCTTAATGAGTTGAGTTGCCTGCCTGAACTGCCCATAGGCTTTAATTAAAGCCAAGCGATGCATTTCAAACTTAACGTCCTGGGCAACTTGGTCAATTCGTTGTATTATTTGTGCGCCTTGGTCTTTTAAGGCTTGTTTCATGTCAATAAAGCCGTCTTTGACTTCCAGCCTTAGTTGCTTTACATCTTCCCTCAGTTTCAAGGTTTGATGGAGGTTTACAGCTGACAAGACTAGACCTGCTACAGTTCCTACACCAATTAGAGCTGTAGTTGCTTGCAAAACTCCTACGCTACTCTGAAGAGCTTGTATGCTAGCCTGAATAGCGTCAAGTTTCTTGTAGGTTTTTTGAAACCCCATATGAGTTTGAATCATCTGAACAGGAGCTGAGATAAGCTGTGTAGCAGTTACCAACGGCTGTATAGGTCCACCTCCTATGAGCTGTGCTAAAGAACCTAGAGAACCTTGAGAATCTAGAAAGCCTTGAGAACCTGTTGTTGAG
>DATNPC010000209.1:0-5315 GCA_036703375.1 Allocoleopsis sp. | reverse complement strand
CTTTTGCAAGAAGTATATTGTAGATGTTTATGAGTGTATGGAAAAAGGCGCGTTCTTGGTCAGCCGAAAAATGCGAGAAGCTTGGTCAACCGTCAACAGCCAAGCCGAATCTTAATTAGAAGGCGTCAAGATTGTTACGGTTTTGGTGCTGGGGGCGCTGGGTTGTCTGCTGGCGGCACATTAATAGGCGGGAACGTTTCGGTTTTAAATCGCAGCTTGACCTGACCGATCATCTCAACGTTCATTGTCGTGGAGTCGAATGATGTCTCATTCACGGAGTTAATGTTGATATTGGTGTTTTTGGTGCTAGCGCTAACTCCCCACCAACCCCCTCCGATACCACCACTAATACCCGTTTCATTGATGTTTTGATTGTAATTTTCCTTTCTCTTCTGCTGTTGCGTTGTGGCGGTTATGTTGAACGTGAGTTTTGTGAGGATTTCTCCATCGGTGATGACGATGCGAGCCATGCCATCCCGTGCCATTTGCCTCAATTGAGCGATCGTATTCGTCGCTAGTGAGGCACCAATCGCTGTCCTAATCTTTTCAACTTGCTCTTTGCTGAACTGTATGACAGTAGCATTTTCAGCAATGCCGAGACTGCCATCGGCGCGGGTGAGGCGTTGAGCTTCCGGCAGCCCTTTTGTTTCTGAGATCAGAGCGTTTACAATGTCTTGGATCTTCTCACTGGCCGTTTTAGCCTTGGCACCCGTTTGGGCATCGGCTGGTGTATCGGTGAATGGAGTTTCGGGAACCACGGAAGTTCCCCCCTTTCCATCTGGGAAGCGTTCGGCAAGATAGTCAGTGATTTGGGCATCGGAGACATTCTCTGCCTGAAACTGCTGGATTGATTTGCTCAGTTCGGCAACGAGTTTGGAATACGCCTCCATCTGCTTAACGGTTGCACCGATAATCGCGTCAAAGGTGCCGTTGATGAGTCCGGCGGTGAATTCGACGAAGCCTAAGTCTTGCACCCGACTGGCGGCATTCATGGCGTTATCTAACGTCGGGTTCCCCGTAGCAGTGGCTGCTACGGAACCGTCTGATTCAGCGGCACTTGTCCCTCCTGATGTGCTGTCTGTTTTGGACAGAGAGTTCACTTTTTCGCGTACAGCAGCCAATTGTTTTGGGCTGAGCTGCATTAAAAGTTGTATGACTTGTTTTGCAGCATCATCTAGGGAATCGTTGCGATCGGGTTCTACCATGTCCCCGCTCGGCATTTTTCCATTGGTCATGATGTCCTCCGTATGGATGTACTCTTTTCCTGGCCGCCTCGTCTAACAATCTACAATTTGCTCTATTGGTAGGTTTCTTAGGTAATTCTGAATTGCTACTTTTTTGTGTTCAGATAAATCTGAACACTCGTAAATAAGCGCCGTCACAGTTCCCCATAAATATATCCGTATATGTATTTTGATATATGCTCCTTCTTAATGAAAACTGTGAATTCATTAGCCCAAGTCCAAACTGGTACTTTATAGTAACCTTGAACTTCTTCGATTTTACCCGTTACGGCAATGTAGTGTACAAATAGAGGCGGCTTTGGCCTTATTAAACTTGGTTTTGGTTCCCATGGTGGGTTATCAAATTTTCGTTTTGATGAGTAATCTTTCGCCTTCAGCCACTCGACAGCACCGTTAACTGCCGCAATCACGAAAGGCTTTTGTTCTTGAAATATCAAGTTGACCGAGTCAATTTCTTTGCTTTGAGACACATTTTTGACTTTGACAACATCTTTCATAAGAGCTAGGATTGCATCCAGGTTAAGTGGTAGGTCTCCATCACTTCTCAATAGATAGTTGTTTGGTTTATTTAAGTCTATTAAAACAGTGAGTTTTGACTTGCTAGACTGGCTATCTGAAGTGTCAGTGATTGTAATTATTTTTTCACTATAAATATAACGATCTGTTGTCTGCTCATTTGGGTATTTTAATTTCCAGTCTGTAAAGTCATTTATTACAGTTATTTCTCCATTTTCCAAATATCCGAATCCTGCATTCCATATAATTTCCATTTGTTTTTCATAAATAGATTTCCAAAAATTATCTCTAATTATCTCTTCTTGGGGATTCGCAATTTTCTCAGAAAGCTTCTTTCCATTCTTGTTGTTGAGCATATTTACTACACTCAAAAATTCTGACTGATTATCGTATTCAATATCAAACAATTGAATCTTGTTATCCGTTACTTTGATGTTGAATAATAAATCAAAATCCTCAGCAAACCTTTTTTGCTGTTCATATAAAGGTTTATTATTTATTTTTAACAGCTTACCTAACGAACGGCTAATAATAAAATCAAAATCTAATTGCGGGTTATAAAATTTCCCTTCTGCCTTTTTCTTTCTCTCGATTTGCTTCTGCTCTCTGCCATACAATAGTACGCTGTAATCTGAGTCTTTTCCGTCGATCTGTTTCATGCCGACTTTAATACTATTAAAGTCCTCACCATCAAATATTGACTTCAACAGAGTGATAAACTTATCCAAATCATAATGCAATAGAAAATATACTATGGCAGCCATGCCACAAATACCATAAGACCCCTGATTGAGCTGAGCTGGATCATTAATTAGTGCTTCAGCGCGAACTTTGTAGGATTGGGGAACTTTGGTGAAATGGTTTGATTGAATTGTTGTGAGAGCTGCTATTGCGTTCTTCTTTTCCCCTTCACTTGCTTGTACACCGAGCGCTTCACTTTCCTCCGTCCACGACTTCTGATACAGGGCACTCCGAGTCCCAATCACAAAAGCATCAAGGCGGTTTTCACCCCAAGAGACAGCAGCAGGCGCAGAAATACAAGCCCCCCCCAGATTTTCCCAGCGACTCCAACTCGATCCATTCCACGACCGATGATACATGTGATTATCGGTACCAATCGTGTCCGTACTAATGCTGAACAAATCGAGGCTGTTTGCTCCCCTAGAAGCCACCGCTACCCCATGTATACAAGGACCCCCTAACTTCTCCCATCCCCTCCATTCAGATGAACCATTCCCCCAAGCATGATACACATAGTTGTCAATACCCAAGGCAAAAACATCGATGCGGTTGGCTCCCCAGGAAACAGCAGCAGGAGCCGAGATGCAGGTGGAACTCTTCTCCACTGCCTCGTGACCCTGGAACTTCATAATTTTCCAAGCACTCCACGTTGACCCATTCCAGTACTTGTGGTATAGGCTGCTGTCAGTTCCAACCGCGAACAGATCGATACGGTCTGGCCCCCAAGAAGTTGCAGCAACGCCGTGAATGGCGACACCACCCAACGATTCCCGCTGACTCCATTGGTTACTATTCCAACTTCTACGGTAGACCTGCTTATCGATGCCAATCCAGAAAACATCGAGGCGGTTCTTACCCACAGAGACGGTGGCTGGGGCAGAAATGCTGTAAGTGCCTTCGAGAGATTCCCACTCACTCCATTGTTTGCCATCCCACCACTGATGGTAAATCTGACTATTGATCCCAATGGCGAACAGGTCGATGCGATTCTCACCCCAAGCAGTGGCGGCAGGCGCATAGATGGCGGTGCTTCCTTGACGAAGTTCCCAGAGACTCCATTTCTGTGAACTTAGCCCCGATGCCCCAGTTTCCCCTAAGCTTTCTGGCCCATCCGGCACATAGGGCATTTCACGCATTGGGACTTCAGTTGTACCCTGCTCATCTGAAGCCCGATCCCTTGCTTCCATCTCTCCGCTGGGCATTTGTCCGCTGGGCATGATATTCTCCTTGGCGATTATATAGTTGTAAAAAGTTTGAACATAGCCAAATTGGCTCGGTTTCGTAGATGCCTTGACTGAAGCGCTAGGTAACAATCTCTAGCTAAATCCAGCTTTTCGCTCTGAAGAGCTGCTATTCGATTAAAACCTTGATAATGCTGCACATTTTCCGCAAATTTCTCCCAAAATAACTTTATTTGCCTATTAATCTCGGAAATAGTTGTAAGACTTTACACTAGACCTCTTGCATACATCCTGGAATGCCCCCTAAATCCCCCAATTTTGGCGGACTTTGAAATATTCCGGTTCCCCCCCAGAATTGGGGGGCTAGGGGGGCAAAATGCAGCATTTTTAGCTGGAGGTTGAGATGTGTGTACACGGTAGCCAAAGTTGGGGGGGTAGTGGACAAAAATTGACTGCGAGCAAGAGACTTTCATGAGCGTATCGTTGACACTCCAGGTTGAAAGGAGACTTTCTTTCACGGGTCTACTCATAACTCCTGACATTGTGTAGCAACTGTGCAGCCTGTTATTGAATGGGTGAATCTGGGGGGGGTATTTGGGATTGTTGCGCTCGCTCGACTTGCTCGACTCCTTCAATACTGGAAAGCTCTGCAACGTTATCCTCGTCCAGCGAACCAGTTATTACTCCAACAGCTTCCATTGACTGAATGTTAGTCATCCCAACACACTGTAGCTTCTCGACGAGTTCGGGCATTCGGTTCAGGTAGCTGCTACTCACTGAAACCAATACATCGACGCTAGCCATATCTGAGTCCTCCCTAACTACACCCGCGATCGGGCAGATGCTAATGATTGCAAACGTTAATTACCTGTCTATTCTTGAATAAGACAACTACTGAGGAGCTTGAACCAGTCCTGCACCGACATCTCTTGCTGTTAAAGGATTCAGCGATCGAGCATTTTCCATCAGTTTGTCCCACAATTTTCTCCCTCTAGCATTCGAGTCTGCCTGAGCAAACAGCGCTGCTATCCCAGCCACATGGGGTGTCGCCATACTGGTGCCATTAATCGTGTTATAGTTTCTCGACTGCGGCCAACTGGAAAAAACATCTACACCAGGACCAGCAATATTGACCTCTCCGCCATCGGGGTTAATGCCTCCATTGGAAAAAGAAGCAATATTGAAGTTGCGATCGATCGCTGCTACCGCCATCATGGACGGGCAATTGGCAGGACGACTAACTGGGTTGATAATTGGGCCGCTAGTTCTGTTCCGCATACTATCGTTACCAGCAGCAACAACTATCAGCGTCCCCTGCTTCAGTACCCGTTTGGCCACATCCTCATAAATTGGCGAGTAACTAGCCCCCACACTCACCAAACCGCCAATCGACATCGAGATAATCTGGCAACCCTGGCTAACTGCCCAGTTGATACCAGCCAGGATCGAGTTATCCATCCCACTGCCCTTATTGTTGAGTACCTTCCCGATGTAAATGTCCGCTTCGTAGGCAATACCATAGCGCATACCAGTATTTTTAGGTTCGCGAGAACCGCAGGCTGTGCCAGTGCAGTGAGTGCCATGACCGTGTAGATCTTGCACTTCCTCACCATCCACAAAGGACTGGCTAATA
>DATNPC010000208.1:0-2026 GCA_036703375.1 Allocoleopsis sp. | reverse complement strand
ATGGCAATCAGCACAGACAGCCCAACTACCCACAGGTTGTACTCGATACAACCCTGATGAACCTGCATCGCCGCCATACCAATGTAGTGCATTGAGACAATCGTGAGTCCCATAAAGACTCCACCACTGAGCAATCGCAGGGAGCTAAGCGTAGCACGACTTACCACCAGCAAGGCTACACCGGAAGAGAGGATGGCATAAAGCAGAGATAGAAGCGTCATCCACACATCATAGGCAACTGGATGAGGCAGCTTGAACGCTAACATAGCGACAAAATGCATCGACCAAATGCCCGTGCCCATAGCGATTGCGCCACCCACGAGCCACTTGAAGCGAGTTTGTCCTGAGGCTGAATTGACGTGCCCCGCTAGATTGAGAGCTGTGTAGGAGGCAATAACGGCAATAATAAATGCCAATCCTGCGAGGCAAACGTCGTAGGAACCAGGCATGACTGTATCTGGGTGTTGCATATCGAATGCTAGTTGTTTAAGCTCAACAGCAAGAATCAAAAGTCAAATGTCGGTAGATGCTGTTTTCGGCTTCAATTTTTAAGTTTTTTTATTAAACGAACCCTGACAAAGAAATAGAGGTAATTGCTCAAAATCAAACTAATGAGCGATGAATTAATAATCCTTAATCATATAGTTTGCATTCGTTGTTATAGTTATACAACTCAAGTTCGCAAGTTAAGCCTGTAACTTAGAAAAGTTTATACGTGAGTGACCAGCCGTCAAGCTCACCATATGAACTTATGTAAACTAAAAAAAGCATCTCAGTCGAGGTTAATCCATTATGCCTTTGTCAGATAGCGATCGCTTATTCGAGACGATCGAGGAGTTAGTGCTACACCACTCTCCTAGCGGTGCAGAAGGAGAAATCGATCGACTTTTGATTAGGAAATTCGCCGCTTTGGGTGTAGAATCATGGCTCGATCGCGCCGGAAATGCGATCGCCAAAATTCCCGGTCGCAATTCCGAACGCGCAATTGCCATTACCGCTCACAAAGATGAAATTGGAGCGATCGTTAAAAGTTTCAATACAGATGGATGCGTTGAAGTCCGCAAACTCGGTGGTTCGTTTCCTTGGGTTTATGGCGAAGGTGTTGTCGATTTATTAGGCGACAACCAAACGATTAGCGGCATTCTCTCCTTTGGCTCGCGCCACGTTTCCCACGAATCGCCCCAAAAAGCCTTCCAAGACGATGCACCTTTGCGATGGGAAAATGCCTGGGTTGAAACGAAATGCACGATTGCCGAACTCAAAGAAGCAGGCGTGCGTCCGGGTACTCGGATGGTGATTGGGAAGCATCGTAAGCGGCCCGTTCGGCTCAAGGATTATATTGCTAGCTATACCCTCGATAACAAGGCCTCTGTCGCTATTCTTTTAGCGTTAGCTCAACAATTGAAGACACCTGTTTTTGATACTTATTTAGTAGCGTCGGCGAAGGAAGAAGTGGGAGCAATTGGTGCGCTTTACTTTACTCAAAATCAGCGTTTGGATGCGTTAATTGCCCTAGAAATTTGCCCTCTATCTTCCGAGTATCCGATCGCGGAAGGAGAAGCGCCCGTACTGCTATCTCAAGACGGTTATGGTATCTATGACGAAGGATTAAATTGGGAAATCAGACAAGTTGCAACCGAGATCGAGATTCCCCTACAGTTAGCCACCCTCAGTAGTTTTGGCAGCGATGCGTCAATTGCTATGAAGTTCGGTCATGTTGCCCGTGCTGCTTGCTTGAGTTTCCCGACACAAAACACCCACGGCTATGAGATAGCTCACTTGGGTGCGATCGCTAACTGTATCCGACTACTTGAAGCTTACTGCCAAACGGAATTTTAAACGTTTGGCTTTTACCCTGCCGCAATCATTACACGACTGGAGTTAATCACCGCGAAGACTTCTTTGCCTTTTTTTTAACGCCAGTTTGTCAGCCGATGTACGAGTGACAATCGAAACTAACTCGACTCCTGGCGCGATCGCTTTGAGTTAACCCTACCAACTCTATTTTCCCAACTCACGTTTTATG
>DATNPC010000207.1:0-4347 GCA_036703375.1 Allocoleopsis sp. | reverse complement strand
ACCTAGAATCCCTATCAGGGATTGAAACATTGGATATATGGGCTAATATACGTAATTCGCAACCTGAGTAATCGTCGAAATCACCTAGAATCCCTATCAGGGATTGAAACGCGTTACTTCCGGTCTGCCCGACCGTAGATTTTGGTCGAAATCACCTAGAATCCCTATCAGGGATTGAAACTTTGCTGAGCTTGCCACCACACCTGCTCAAAAGCGTCGAAATCACCTAGAATCCCTATCAGGGATTGAAACAGATCTAAAGGAGTTGCTCGACGCTAACCTCAGAGTCGAAATCACCTAGAATCCCTATCAGGGATTGAAACAACGCTCTGAAATCGGCTGGTGATGTGGTATCACTTAGCTGATGGCTTTTAAGAGGCGCAATCTCTAAGTGAATGACGTATTAAAAGGAATCAATGTTTTTCTAGTCGGCATGATGGGTGCTGGGAAAACAACGGTAGGTAAACTCCTGGCGAACCAATTAGGCTACAAGTTCCTCGACACCGATGTTGTGATTGAGGCAGTTGCCAAGAAAACAATTAACGAGATTTTTGCCGAGGATGGCGAAGATACGTTTCGGCAGCTTGAAACTCAAGTTTTGTCAGAACTATCCACTTATGTGAGATGTGTCATTTCCACCGGGGGCGGCATCGTGGTACGACGCATGAACTGGAGTTACCTACACCACGGCTTGATTGTCTGGCTGGACGTACCTGTGGAGGTGTTAGTCGATCGCTTGCAAAACGATACCACTCGTCCCTTGTTGCAAGACTCCAACCCCGCACAAGCACTGCAAACACTACTCGATCGCCGGCAAAATCTCTATGCCGAAGCCGATATCCGGATTTCTGTGGGCGAAAGCGATACACCCGAAGCAATTGCCGAGCGGATTTTAGCAGAGATTCCAACGGTACTGAAAGCGCCAGTTGTCCCCCCTGTGTCATCCAATTAACTCTTGAGCGAGTCAAACGTCAATGTTCGCCCCCCCAGCCCCCTAACTTTGGGGGGAGAATACATTCAAAGTCCCCCAGGATTGGGGGATTTAGGGGGCATTCCACGATGTATGCAAGAGCTTTAATAACCACTAACCACTAACCACTAACTAAATACCGAGAACTTGAGGAGGAACGATTGTGAGTTACCGCATGGATCGTCGCGCTTACGCTGAAACCTTTGGCCCGACTGTAGGCGATCGCATTCGCCTGGCCGATACGGAACTATTTATCGAAGTCGAACGCGACTACACCACCTACGGCGATGAGGTGAAGTTCGGCGGTGGCAAGGTGATTCGAGACGGGATGGGCCAATCTCCGATTTCCAATGCTGACGGTGCCGTTGATTTGGTGATTACCAACGCCCTCATTCTCGATTGGTGGGGTATTGTCAAAGCCGACATCGGAATTAAAGACGGCAAAATTTTCAAGATTGGGAAAGCCGGAAATCCTTACATTCAGGATAACGTCGATATCATCATTGGCCCTGGTACCGAAGCCGTTGCGGGAGAAGGCATGATTCTCACGGCTGGGGGAATTGATGCACACATTCACTTTATCTGTCCGCAGCAGATTGAAACCGCGATCGCATCTGGCATCACCACGATGATTGGTGGCGGTACTGGCCCGGCAACCGGAACCAATGCGACTACCTGCACGCCTGGGCCTTGGAACATTTACCGCATGCTGCAAGCGGCTGACGCTTTCCCGGTGAATCTTGGCTTTCTGGGTAAGGGCAATAGCAGCCAGCCTCAAGGATTGGTGGAACAAGTCATCGCTGGGGCAATCGGTTTGAAATTACATGAAGACTGGGGAACGACGCCTGCTGCGATCGATACCTGTCTTCGCGTTGCCGACGAGTACGACGTGCAAGTGGCGATTCACACCGACACCCTGAATGAAGCTGGATTTGTCGAACGCACGATCGCGGCGTTCCAAAACCGCACCATCCATACCTACCACACGGAAGGGGCAGGGGGCGGTCATGCGCCAGATATTATCAAAGTATGTGGTGAAGCCAACGTGCTGCCTTCTTCGACTAATCCGACACGTCCCTACACCCTCAATACCTTAGAAGAACATCTCGATATGCTGATGGTTTGCCATCACTTAGATCGGGGGATTCCCGAAGATGTGGCGTTTGCAGAATCCAGGATTCGCCGGGAGACGATTGCCGCTGAAGATATTCTCCATGACTTAGGCGCATTCAGCATGATTTCCTCCGACTCCCAAGCGATGGGACGAGTGGGAGAAGTGATTATTCGCACCTGGCAGACAGCGCACAAAATGAAAGTGCAACGGGGATATTTACCCTCCCCAACTCCCCAAGAGTTGGACTCCCCTCTCCTACAAGGAGAGGGGCAGGGGGAGAGGTCTGACAATTTCCGGGCAAAGCGGTATATTGCTAAGTACACGATTAACCCAGCGATTACCCACGGTATTGCCCAGTATGTCGGTTCTGTGGAAGAAGGGAAACTAGCGGATTTGTGCCTGTGGCGTCCGGCATTTTTTGGCGTGAAGCCAGAACTCGTGATTAAGGGTGGTGCGATCGCATGGTCGCAAATGGGAGATGCGAATGCTAGTATTCCTACACCCCAGCCGGTTCACATGCGTCCGATGTTTGGTAGTTTTGGAGGTGCGATCGCAGCCACCTCGTTCACGTTTGTGTCTCAAGCGGCATTAGAACGCGACATTCCCACTCAACTTGGCTTACAAAAACGGGCTGTTGCCGTTGCCAACACGCGCCAGTTGAGCAAGAGAGATATGAAACTCAATGAAGCGATGCCCCACATGGAAGTCGATCCCGAAACTTACCAAGTTAAAGCAGATGGAGAATTACTCACCTGCGAACCCGCAACTGTTTTACCCATGGCACAGCGTTACTTCTTGTTTTAACTGGCCTTCGTCCACAGCGCTAACCCACCTCCCCGGCCCCTAGCCGCAATACAACTCTCCTGTACCAGGAAGTACGTGAAAAATGCCTGCTTTTTGACGCTTTGTTCGTAGAATCGGACTTCTCGGTCTCGACCACTGCGAATGTAGCCATCGTACAACTTCAGTCCAAACAATGACACTCTCATCCGCGTGAAGTCGAAGGCTAGGATGTTTGTCTTTGTCCAAAACTGTGTAGGGCCGGTGAGAACCAGTTGGAGGGGGCCGAGTTCAACGGAATTTTGCACAGTACCTCGCTCTTGACTGGATTCTAATAGCGAATAGGACAACTGGATCTTGACCCACTTGGGCAGAAACCGTCCAGCTCCTAAGATAACTCCTGCCCTTTGACGCGAGCGCTTCGTACCTGTGATAAATCCCAATCGCCAAGTGCCTAGCAACTGCGAATAGACATGACGTACTTTAGTTTGTTTCGCTGTCTTTTCTGCCTGAAGCAATGCCTCAACCACAGCCTGTGGTACAGGTGCTGTCGCAGATGGAGCGGTTAAAAACTCAACCGCTTGGTTGAGGACTGGAGCGGTTGAGAGAGTCGTCGGAAGTTGGTCGCTGCTTGTCATATAGCACTGCTCGCTGATTCAATGAAATACACCGGATTTGGGAAGTCAGGTGTCAGTAGTAAGGGCGCACGTCAGTGCGCCCCTACAGAAAACCTGGATTCAACTTATTTGAGATGCGCTAGATTTATAGCGCGATCGCTCCACCACTGATAACGCTCAGATTTCTATCCGATTACGCCAGTCCAACTAACTTGGCACTCAACTCCCACATCCGCACAGCCTTTTCATCATCGCGGGCTTGGGGAGATACTTGTTGAACGAACGACTGTCCGTTTTTCTTCTGGCGATTTCCCCAACTCCAATAGGCTCCAGATTGACGGTATTCCGGATCGGCAACCACTGCTGCAACCCGCTCACCCGCTACCTCCTGAGACACATATCCCCCCGTGATATTCTTCTGGAACCAAGGGAAGAGTTTCTGAAATAGGGGATAGTGGTTTCTAAACAACGGGGTATCTGCTACACATCCTGGATAGAGGGAACTGAAGGTAATGCCGGTTGACTCGTGATAGCGCCGATGCAGTTCCCGCATCGTCAGCACGTTACAAACTTTGCTGTCCTTATACGCCTTGACGGGTTCAAACTGCTTACCGTCAACCATCGAGATCGGTTCTTTAAATCCTGCGGCAAAGCCCTCAAAGTCTCCTAAATCAGGGCGTGGTGGAATCTTCCCACCAAGTTCATCTGGGTTGTGCGTCACGGTTCCCAAAATAACGAGCCTGCGATCGCGATACGTGGACTTCTTCATATCGTCCAACATTAGGTTACACAGAAGGAAATGACCGAGGTGATTAGTCGTCATGGTCAACTCGTAACCTTCTGGGCTTCGCAATGGCTCTTTTATT